>NZ_JBFUGT010000350.1:0-6348 GCF_056402775.1 Rhodococcus sp. P3_B8 | reverse complement strand
GACCATCACCACGCATGCACCGTGGCGACGGAACCACTCCGCCAACACGATCCACGCGTTCCGGGTCGGCTCGACCACCACGGTCAGCTCGGCCGGATCGGGCAGGTCCAAGTCCTCCCACAACCGTTCCAGATCGGCCGGCCGTGTCCAGAACTTCCGGCCACGCCATACCGTGGCACCATCACGGGCGAGCGTTGCCTGATGCTCCGCCCGGACAGCCACGTCGATCCCCAACGTCAATGCCATCGTCATTGCTCCTGTCGGTCCACATCCCTGTTCACCAGGTGACTGACCATCGCGGCCACGGCCCAGACATTCTCTAAGCAGGAGTCCACGCCTACCGGCCGGCTCCAAGTTCCCGAACAAGGACACCGCTCGACCAGACACCGAGCCCGCAGACGACCACTCAGAAAGCCAGGGATCACCAGGTGTCCCGGTCGGACGTTCGGCCCGCCTGCGGACTCCCTCCGAGGCTTAAATGTCGGAGGTCGGCGTTACAGTCGAGATCCTGCGAGACAAGCGCGGCACATCGCTTGGGGGAGTTTGATGGAGGACGTCATGGCGTTGCTGGCATCGTTGTCCGGCCGGTTCTCTCAGCTGCGGTCGAAACAGTATCAACACCGGCTTCGGGGCGACGCCGCCGCACGGCTGGAACAGGGTTAACCGATGAGATCTCGGGCGATCTCAGGTCTTCTCGGAACGCGAAGGTGCTCGCCGATCGTGAATTGTGCCCGGCATTGACCGGGCCGGGATCGACTGCGCCGCGGCAGTTCGCGTTCACCACCCGCGCGTACACGGCGGTCGACGACGCTACCTGTGAGCCGATCGGCCTCGACGACGTCGACACCCGGGTGGGGTGGCTCCTCGACCTGGTCACCGCGGCCGGTGCCGAGTTGGTGTCGCGGCTGTGGCAGCCGGCGACGTTCGATGTGCTCGCCGCCGGTCGTGACCGCCAGGACCGCAAGCTGCCCGTGCAGGGTCATGTCGCCGCGGCCCGCCTCGGCTGGAACCCGAACTATCCGGACGGTATCTACGTGCCGTCGCGGGTCACGCGGGTGGTGACCGCGCAGGTGATGGCGACCCTGCGGACCCTGACGCACCGGGACACCGCGATCACGGCACTGTCCGCTCGATTCGACCCGGCCACCGGGGCTGTGGCGCCGCCGACCGGACCGGCGGACTACGTGCCACCGGGTTTTGCTCGAGGAGTACGACGCCAGCGCATCGCACACGCCGGCCGCACCGACGGGGCGCAGTCGACCCGATTGCGGATCACCGACGTGCAGGAACCGCCCCGGATGGCCGCGATGGCCCGACTGTCGGCTGTCGATCGGCAGCTCGCACAGATCGCTGTGACAGACCGTGAGCTGGTGTTGACGGTGAAGCTGCCCACCAGCCCGTTCCCGGCGGGGCGGGCGCAGTGGCGGCGGGTGCGGCTGACCGCCACCATCCCCGCGCACCTGCACGGCAGGGCGGTCATCGACTGGCATCTGCCGACTTTGGTCCTCGACCGCCGGGGTCTGTTGTGGCGGTGTGCCGCGACCGAGATGGTGCCCGCGGGCGATCTACCGGCGGGCACGGTCGCGGTCGGGGTCGACTGGTCCCCGTCCACGCTCGGCGCCGCCGCCATCACCACCGACCACCCTGAAGGGCTGGTGTCGGACTACCGGGGCTGGACCTACGACGACCGCGGCCTCGGAATCAAACTCGCGCGCCTGCAAGCCGAAGGCCAGCTGCTGCACGCCAAGGCCGCACGGTTGACCCGACTGGCCGCCACCGCCCCACCCCAGGTCCGCGCTGAGTTGGAGGCAAAGATCGCCGTCCTGAACGAGCACCGCACCGCGGTGGGTGCCAAGCGTGGACGGATCAACCGGGAACTGGCGTTCCACTTCGCCCGCCAGGCCACCGAGTACGCCAGCGCCGCTCACGCGCAGGTGATCGCGGTGGAGGATCTCACAACCCTCGAGACTCGGGACCACGGGCGGGTCAACAACAACCGGGCCGCCCAATCAGCCCGCCGCAAAGCCGCCGCTGCGCTCGCGCACGCCGCCGCCGGTGCCGGCATCACAGTGGTCTCGGTGCCCTCCCGAGGATCCTCTGCATGGTGCCCGGGCTGCGACGAACCACTTGCCCGCCCCAGCGGCTACCACACCGCGTGGTGTTCCCGCTGCCGAGTCGGCGGCAACCGCGACCATGTAGCCGGTGTGAACTTGGCCAAACGCGCCTTGCTGGGTCGAGGCAAGGCCACTCGTCGGCGTGGGCAGATGCCCGCGGTCCGGGTCGCCGAACACGCGCCGGTACGGCCATCGCGCGACAAACACGCTCCCACCCCGAGCAGACCGCGGCACCGCCGGGTCCGCCACAGCCTGCCCACCGTCACACAGCGGATGGGGGTGAATCCGAAACAGCATGTTCCTGTACCACAAGCGTCGGTGTGGGACACGGTCAAACCCACACCACCGCAAAGTGATGCGGGTAGCCGTGACACACGTCTATCTCCAACATCTGCCACACCAGTGGCAGATAGTATGAGATCTACGTAGACGCTGCTGTGGCGCACAATTAGCGACACAGCGCAGGATCCGGTTGCTGGTCGTCGAGTGGCGGCGGGACTCGGGCCGGTCGGCATCTTTCTCATTCTGAGGTGGTGCCCGCTCGATTCGGTTGGGCTAGAAATGATTCCATGTTCGATTGAACGCTGCCTGGTCGCAGGGCACTAGCAAGCCAGTACACCGGAAGATCGAACACGACGCCGATCATAATGTCTCCTAGAACTGATTCCACCAGTTGACGAAGTTGTAGTACCAGCTGGTCGGAGGCCACATGGGGTCTCCCGATCCGAGCACGACGATGGTCGCTCGATGTCGGTGACGCAGGTGGCGTGACGGRGTGCTTCGTCGGATGCTAGGACACCGGCTGGTCGCGGCAGAGGTGAGACCTCGAGCCCTTCGAGAGTCCGCTCGGCGCACACTTCATCGTGCTCGCGTGTCTGTAGTGCGAGTCGAAGCGACTGATCGACGACAGGTTGGGGTAGAAACTTTCATATAGCGCACCTCACAACTGCATGAAGGAGTGAGATATGGGGTCAACCGAGGAATTGTGGCGGAACTTCGTCGCGCAGGTGTTGGGCCTGTTGATGGCGTCCGGCTCGTAGCGGAGCTATTTGCCGGCATCCATCCGCCCGCGTCATCCCCGGATCGCCCTGTCCGCCTGGTGCGGTTGGCCATGTTCGTTTGCCGGCGGTTTAGCACTAACTGAGAGCACGCCGCGGACCGACATCGAGTCCTGATCGAGTCTGTGAGTCCTAACAGCGTTGTGCCGGAGGGGGTAGTTGTGCCCGTCGTGGGTACTTAGAGTCCAGTCGGCTCACCCATAGGGCCCGGTCGGTGCACGTACGGTCTCCGATGAGGGAACTACCGGCGCTCCGGGAGTGCAGTCTGCTCGGGGGCGTCTTGAGGAGGAATCTCACATGACTAGGACCACGGCGGAACTGCTCGCTGACCTGGAGGTTCGGCTCGAGCAGTCGCTGAATCCGGGGAGCCCGAGGGCGATCGCGCGCCGCGCGGAGAAAGGCCTGCCCGGACCCCGCGAACGGATCCGGATGCTGCTCGACCGCGGTAGTTTCATCGAGGTCGGACAGATGGCGAGGAACCCAGGAGCCCCCGACAACCCGTACGGTGACGGCGTCGTCACCGGCCACGGAACTGTCGACGGACGTCCGGTGGCGGTGTTCTCGCACGACCACACCGTGTTCGGTGGCAGCGTGGGGGAGATGTTCGGTCGCAAGGTCGCGTCGATCATGGAGTTCGCGGCGCGGATCGGTTGCCCCTGCGTGGGCATCAACGACTCCGGCGGCGCACGCGTGCAGGACGCTGTCACGTCGCTCGCCTGGTACGCCGAGATGGGCCGCCGCCAGATCCCGCTGTCCGGAGTGTGCCCGCAGGTCTCGATCCTCCTCGGCAAATGTGCGGGCGGTGCGGCGTACGCACCGATCAACACCGATCTTGTCGTCGCCGTGGACGAGCAGGCGTACATGTTCGTCACCGGTCCCGGAGTCATCAAATCCGTCACCGGCGAGGACGTCACCCTCGACGAACTCGGTGGCGCCCGCGCTCAGGCCGAGAACGGGAACGTCCACCATGTCGCGCCGAGCGAAGAGGCGGCGTTCGCCTGGGTGCGGGAGTATCTCGGCTTCCTCCCGTCCAGCAGGCACGAAGAGGCGCCGATCGTGAACCCCGGCCTCGAACCCGACATCACCGACAACGATCTGGCGTTGAACGAGTTCATGCCGGACGCGGACAACGCCGCCTACGACATGCAAGACCTGCTGTTGAACATCTTCGACGACGGTGACTTTCACGAACTCGCTGCGCAGACGGCACCGAACGTGATCACCGGATTCTCCCGGGTGGACGGGCGATCTGTCGGAGTCGTGGCCAACCAGCCGCAATTTCTCAGTGGGGCACTGGATCAGGTCAGCGCGGACAAGGCGGCCCGCTTCGTGCGGATCTGCGACGCCTACGAGATTCCCCTCGTGTTCGTCGTCGACACGCCGGGCTTCCTGCCCGGGCTGGAACAGGAGCGGAACGGTGTGCTCCGCAGCGGCGGCCGCTTCCTGCAGGCGTTCGCGGCGGCCACAGTGCCGAAAGTGACTGTGGTGGTCCGCAAGTCCTACGGCGGTGGATATGCGGTGATGGGGTGCAAGCAACTCGGTGCCGACGTGAACTTCGCCTGGCCGACCGCACGCATCGCGGTCATGGGCGCCGAGGCCGCGATCAGTCTCCTCTACCACCGCGAACTCGAAGCCGCCGGCGACGAACAGGACGCGATGCGGCAGCAACTCGTCGACGCCTACAACGAGAACGTCGCGACACCGTATTCGGCCGCCGAGCGCGGCTACATCGACGCGGTGATCGAACCGTCCGCCACCCGGCTCGAGATCCGGCGGGCGCTGACGTTGCTCCGCGACAAGCACTCCGCCCGCGGCGAGCAGAAGCACCACCTGATTCCGCTCTGACCGCCGTCGGCAGTCACTCCTGTACCGTAGTTAGGTAACACTAATCAACTTGAGTTCATTGGAGAGATGCCTGTGGCAAAGCCGACTGCGACACTGACCGTGCTCCGGACCGAATGGCTGACCCCGCACATGGTGCGGATATTCCTCGGCGACCCGGGATTCGACAGCTTCGTTCCCAATGCCTTCACCGATGCGTACGCGAAACTCGAATTCGGGGGTCCCGAAGAGCCCGTCCTGCGCACGTACACGATCCGGTCGGTGGATCCGGTGAAGCGAGAGATCGCCATCGACTTCGTGGTGCACGGCGACGCCGGTGTCGCCGGACCGTGGGCGGCGTCCGCGGCGGCCGGCGACGTGCTCCGGCTGCGCGGCCCCGGAGGCGCGTTCGCGCCGGACCCGGCAGCCGACTGGTACCTGCTCGCGGGAGACGAGACCGCAATCCCCGCCATCTCGGCGTCCGTCGAGAAGCTGGACGCGTCGGCGGTCGGACGGGTGATCATCGAGGTCGCCGGCCCCGAGGACGAAATCGTCTTCGGCTCGCCCGCAGGCGTCGACGTCACGTGGATCCACCGCGGCGACACGTCGGACCGGATCGGCGAAGACGTGTCGGGGGACAACGCACCCCTCGTCGCGGCGGTGCGCGACACCGCGTGGCTGCCCGGAACGGCGCAGGTGTTCATTCACGGTGAGGCGCAGGCAGTCATGCACAACCTGCGCTCCTACGTACGCAAGGAACGGGGCGTCCCCGCGTCGGCCGCGTCGATCTCCGGTTACTGGCGTCGCGGTCGCACCGAGGAGGGCTTCCGGGTGTGGAAGTCCGAGCTCGCCGCGAGCGACGGTGCCTCCCGCTGACTCACTGCGGCGGACGCGCTACGAGATGTGCGTCCGCCGCGTCAGCACCAGCAGTGACAGCATCGCCACGGCGCCCGCCGACGGGATCGCGACGGCCATCGGAACCGCGGTGTCGGGGCCGGCGATGCCGACGAGCGGCGAGACCACCGCGGCGAGGCCGAACTGGCCGGCACCGAGGAGCGCGGACCCGGTGCCGGACGCCTTGGTCACCTCGCCCTGAGCCAGCGCCGTCGCATTGCCCATGACGAAACCGATGCTCGACACCGAGACGAACAGCGGAATGAGGATCGCCCACCAGGGCGGCGAATCGATCAGCGTCGCGGCGAGCAGCAGCACGACGCCCGCTGCCAGGAGCAGCGTGACCCCGAAACCCAGCAGCTGCCGCGCGTGGAATGTGCCCACGAGCCGCGTGTTCACGATCGCGGCGCCCACCATGCCCGCCGCGTTCACCGCGAACACCATAGAGAACTGCCCCGGGC
>NZ_JBFUGT010000349.1:0-6370 GCF_056402775.1 Rhodococcus sp. P3_B8 | reverse complement strand
AGGCGAGCACCCGCAACGCACCGCCCGGCTCCTCGGCCCGGGCCACCGAGGCGCAGTTGACCCCGACCAACGCGGCGGCTGCGTCCGCCGCGGCCACGAGGACGTGGTCGAGGTCGCCGTCGACGGCGAGCTGACTCAGGTCGGCGAGGGCGCGTTGTTCGCGGACCCGGTACGCGGCCGCCTCCAATGCGGTGTGCAGGCGCTGTTCGTGCTCCTGGGCGGTGCGCAGGTCCTGGGCGATGCAGGCGATCACCGCAGGGCGCTGGTCCTCGGTGTGCTCGATCACGTAGGTGGACAAGGTGACCGGGATCGGTTCACCGGTGAGGAAGTGCCGAAACTCCGACCGGCCCTCCCACCGGCCCTGTTCGAGCAGGGCTGATTCCATCTCGGGGGCCTGGATGAATCCGACGTCGGTGAAGAACTCCGGCGCCCAGCGGGCGGCGACGGCCGCCTCGTCGGTCAATCCCATCAGCTGCATCCCGGCGGGGTTGAGGTAGCGCAGGCGTCCGGTGTCGTAGTCGGCGAGTGCGACCATGTTCTGGGCATGCTCGATCGCCGACAGCAACATGCGGGCTTCCGCTGTGTCCGGTTTCATCCTGGCCGTTCCTCCCAGCCTCGATGTGCGGCGCCGCCCTGGTGTCCACCCTTGCAGGTCGAGCCTTCGCATTGCTTGTGATGATTCGAGTGAACACCGACAGATCCGATCAGTCGATGGGCGATGCGTCCAGATCGCGGGTGCACCGTCCCTCGCTTGCATCGTGACGGTGCCGGTGGTCGGGTCCAGTTACGTTTTCGGGTTCGGCGTTCGGGGCCCGTCGATTCCCGCACCGCCGCCTACGTCCGCGGCAGATTCGAGACAGAGGTCGAATCAGGAGGCAAACCCAACAGGCGAACCGATACCCGGCCGAAGACCGGGGCGGCTCCTCCAACCAACAGGCCTTCGATGCTCGTAGTACCGCAGCGTCTTCCGCATTCGCTCCGGCGCGGGCGGCGACCTCCCAGTGGTACGCATGCCGCCATTCTCAAACTCTGCGGCGAAGGCGGTGAGTTCCGCGATCCTGGGACCCGCTGCCGGTGAGCGAGGGCCAATGCGGGCTACCGCTTGCGTGCGGTGACGAGCAGGTACTCGGCCTCGTAGAGTGTCCGACCGGGCGCATCGGCCCGATTCCATGCGGTGAGGAACTGCAGGAAATCTCGCTCGAGGTTCGCGATCCGATCCGGGTGCGCGGCGTTGTGGTGGTACACGGCGATCGTCGGGCCATAGTTGCGTTTCCAGAACTCCCGGAACTCGGTCGGGTCTGCGAAGCGGTCGATCATGAGCGACTGGCGGCGGGTGTCGAGCGCGGTCACCCGGTCGCCGAACAGGTCGCGGACGTGTTGCTCGTCGCCCCACAACGGCGGCGGGGTCGCACCGCGCGGCGGGGGCGGTGCGTAGGGTCCCATGGTCTTGAACAGGTTGCCGATCAGGCCCTGCGGTGTCCAGTTGATAATCGCGATGGTGCCGCCGGGCCGGCAGACTCGCAGCATCTCGTCGGCGGTCTGCCGATGGTGCGGCGCGAACATGGCTCCGACGACCGAGATGACGGCGTCGAAGCTGTCGTCGTCGAACGCCAACGCCTCTGCGTCGGCCTCGACCCAGTCCAGCTCGACGCCGCGCTGGGCGGCGATCGCTCGCCCGGCGTCGAACAGTTCCGGTGTCAGGTCCGACGCGACGACGGTGGCGCCGCGTGCGGCGGCCGGGATCGCGGCGTTGCCGCTGCCGGCGGCCACGTCGAGCACCCGCTGGCCGTCGCGTATATCGGCTGCCTCCACGAGCACCTCGCCGAGGGTCGGGATCAGCTCGGCGGCGACGGTCGGGTAGTCGCCGGAGGCCCACAACGCCCGGTGCTTGGCCTTGAGCGCGCGGTCGGTGTCTGTATCGGGGGGAATGGTGGTCATGAAAGTGTCCTCGTACTCGATGTCGGGTGTCGGGATGTCGGCACACCTATAGACGCCGGTTGATTCGGAAGGATGCACGCGAGGTGATCGGCATGGTCGCCTCCGTGCGACTGATGCCTCGACTCGTTGCCGTGAACCGGGCCCCGCCAGCTCCCCGAGTCGCTGGCGGAGTCCGCCTCAGGAAGCCTGACTGCGCGCTGCGGCACTCGGCTGAATACGTCAGCCGAGTGTGAGCTGGGCGCGGTGGAAGTCGAAATGCTTGCCCGGGTATCGGTACACCTGCTCGGCGGTCATGACCTCGTCGAAGAACGGATCCCAGCGCACCGGAAAGGCCATGCTGCGCCGCAGGTTCATCTCAGATTCCTTGGACAGGGAGCGTTGCAGTTTGGCGATGACACGGTCGCAGTGGCGGCCCATCCGGCGGCGGTCGAACACCGTTGCCGCCGCGCACGATCCGAGGTAGTTGATCTCGTGGAACACCGGTGTTGTCGTGTCCAGGGCGCGGGCGAATCCGCGGCCGATCGGGTCGGGCAGCCGGGAGAACACCCGGACCAGAACCAGCAGCCGGCGTACCGCCATGTAGCCGAACACCATGTGGAACAGCAACTGTTCGTTGGTCCAGCGGGTGCCGTTCGAGCGGCGCTCGAAGTCCTCCGGCGAGGCGTGGTCGAGGAGGTCGTGCAGTGCCCGCCGGGCGCGGTCGAGGTCGGCGGCGATTGCGGCACGATCAACAGGTGGCGGCTCGGACATCATGTGCCCCAGACGGTTCTGGTTCGAGGGGGACTATCCGGCCACTGGGGAGCGGCGTTCGAGGAAGACGGTGTCGCGCCAGATGCCGTCGAGTTGGGCGATGCGTTCGCGCACCCCGATGGTGCGAAATCCCGCGGAGTGATGCAGGGCGATGCTGGCCCGGTTCTCCGGGAAGATCGAGGTCTGCAGCGTCCACACTCCGGCCTCGTCGGCGGCGATGACCTGGGTGCGCAGCAGGGCCTTGCCGACGCCGCGCCCGCGCATCCCGTCGGCGACGTAGATCGAGTTCTCGGCGACGCCCTGGTAGCAGTCCCGCCCGGAGGTCGGGGTCAGCGCCGCCCAGCCGACCACGACGTCGTCGATCTCGGCGACCCACCGATGCCCGGGCAGCCACTGCGCGTCCAGGGTGCCGCGGGTGGGGACTTCGGTGGTGAAGGTGGCGGTGCGGGTGGCGATCCCCTCGCCGTAGATCCGGCGCACCGTCTCCCAGTCCTGCTCGCGCATCGGGCGGACGGTCACGTCGTCGGGGAGGTCGTCCGGGCAGCACGGGCGCGGGGTGAGCACACCCATTACCGCGTCGGCGGCGTGCGGGAGGCCGGTGCAGCAGGACGGGTTGACCACGACGACGGTGCTGGTGCCGTTCTTTTCGGCGGTGACGAATCCGACGTCGGCGAGCTTGCGGACGTGATGCGAGACGGTGGGCTGCCCGATCCCGAGTGCCTCGGCCAACTCACCGACGGTGATGCCCGCGGGATGGCTGGCGACCTGGTGCAGCAGCCGGACTCGGGTCGGGTCGGCCAGGCAGGCGAACCACCCGGCGTAGGTGGCCGCATCGTCCGGCGCCAACGCATCCACCTGATCGGCGCCGGGGGTGCGGAGGGCCGGCATGTCCAGGGAAGTCATGGGTTCACTATATCGATATCCGTCGATGGGTGCATTCATCGACAGACGTCGATACTCTCCCAAATCAGAGGATCGATGAACGTCGATGAAAGGATTTTCGAGATGAACACCATGCCCGTAGTCGTCGTAGGGGCCGGACCGGTCGGCCTCGCCGCCGCGGCGCAGCTGCGTGAACGCGGCCTGACGCCGCTGGTTCGAACGCTGGGAGAGCGCCGGTGCCGCGATCGTGGAATGGAACCACGTGCGGCTGTTCTCCCGCTGGGGTGAACTGATCGACCCCGCCGCCCGCCGCCTGCTCGAGACCACGACTGGACCGCCCCGGACGACGACACGTACCCGACCGGCCAGGACTGGACCCGCGACTACCTGGTCCCCTTGGCGACCGCGCTCGGCGACGACATCGTGCAGCTGAACACCGAGGTGGTCGGCGTGGCCCGCCGCGGCCGCGACCGGGTCGTCGACGCCGGCCGCGACACCGAACCGCTGTCGGTGCACCTGCGCCGATCGGACGGCACCGAGGGCCGCATCACCGCCCACGCCGTCATCGACGCCTCCGGCACCTGGACCACCCCCAACCCCCTCGGCGGGGAGGGCCTGCCCGCCCTCGGCGAGCGCGACGCCGTCGATGTCATCGAGTACCGGGTCCCGAACCTCGCCGACGAGGCAGTGCGAGCGAGGTATGCGGGCAAGCACATCGTGATCGCCGGCAGCGGGCACTCGGCGATGACYGCGATCGTCGCTTTGGCCGACTTGGAGAAGCAGGCGCCGGGCACCCGGATCAGCTGGGTGCTGCGTCGCGGCGACGTCGGCTCCACCTTCGGCGGCGACGACGACCAGCTGCCCGCCCGCGGCGCCCTCGGCCTGCGCGCCAAGGCGGCCGTGGACGCCGGACTGCTGACGGTGGTTCCCGGATTCCGCACCGCCACCATCGAACCCGACGACGGTGACCGGGTGGTGTTGGTCTCCGACACCGGTGCCCGCATCGACGACGTCGATCGGGTGGTGGTGCTCACCGGGTTCCRCCCGGACCTGTCCTGGTTGTCGGAGATCCGCCTCGGCCTCGATCCGGTGCTGCAGGCGCCGGTGGAGTTGGCGCCGTTGATCGACCCGAACGTGCACTCCTGCGGCACCGTCTACCCGCACGGGGTCGCCGAGCTGTCGCATCCGGAGCCGAATGTGTTCCTGGTCGGGATGAGGAGCTACGGCCGCGCCCCGACGTTCCTGGCGATGACCGGCTACGAGCAGGTCCGCTCCATCGCCGCCGCCCCTGGACGGGGACCATGACGCCGCCGCCCGCGTCGAGCTCACGTTGCCCGAGACCGGGGTGTGCGGCGGGGCCGGGGTGTTCGACGACCCCGACAACATCTCGGCCGACGCCGAGGACGCCCCCGCTGGGTGCTGCGCTGCCCCGGCTCAGGCGCTGATCACTCTGTCCGCCCGTGCGGGCGGATAACCGATGACGGACACCAGGACCCTGCCGCAGACCACCCCCACGCTCGATCGGGGTGGTCTGCGGCGGGTCCTGGCGGTGCTGTGCCTGACCGAGATCACCAGCTGGGGCATCCTGTACTACGCGTTTCCGGTGCTGTCGGTGTCCATTTCGGCGGACACCGGGTGGTCGCTGCCGGTGCTCACCGGCGGCGTTCTCCCTCTCCCAGCTCGCCGCCGCCCTGACCGGCATCCCGGTCGGGCGGATCATCGACCGAATCGGCCCGCGGGCGGTGATGACCACCGGATCCGTCCTCGCCGTCCCCGCGCTGCTGGTCGTGGCGGCCGCCCCGAACCTGCCGATCTTCTACGCCGGCTGGATCGCCGCCGGGATCGCGATGGGCGCGGTGCTGTATCCACCCGCATTCGCCGCGCTGACCCGCTGGTACAGCGACGGCTATGTCAAGGCGCTGATGATCCTCACCCTCGCCGCGGGGTTGGCCAGCACCGCCTTCGCCCCGCTGACCGCGGCCTTGGTGGACCGATATGACTGGCGGGCCACGTATCTCGTCCTCGCCGCGATCCTGGCGATCATCACCGTACCCGGGCACCTTCTGGGTTTGCTGGGCGGTGGCCGCACCCACCCGCACCGACCGGGACGCATCCAGTCGATCACCGGGACGCCGCCCACAGCCGCGCGTTCCTCGCCCTCGTCATCGCCCTGAGCCTGGGGGCGTTCGCCGCGTTCGCCGGGGTGTTCAACCTGGTGCCGCTGCTGATCGAGCAGGGCTTCTCCCCGTCCCTCGCGGCCCTGACGTTGGGGTTGGGTGGGGCCGGGCAGGTCCTCGGCCGCATCGGGTACCTCCCGTTGGCGGCGCGCATCACCGCCCGCACCCGGATCGTGGTGATCCTTGCCGCCACCGCCGCGTCTACGGCGTTGCTCGGGATCGTCTCCACCACCCTCGCGTTGATCTCGGTCGCCATCGGTGCCGGGCTGGTCCGCGGGATCTTCACCCTGATCCAGGCGACCGCGATCACCGACCGGTGGGGTGCCACCCATTACGGGCGCCTCAATGGGCTGATGTCCGCGCCGGTCGTCATCGTCATGGCCCTCGCACCCTGGGCCGGGACGGCCCTGTCGTCGCTCACCGGCAGCTACGCCCACGCCTTGAATCGTCCCGGGTTTGATGCGCACCTTCTTTCTTGGGAAGGTAATCCTTATGCCGAATGTCTATCCAGCCGAGGTGCGAGAGAAGGCCGTGCGCCTGGTCCTCGAGCACCGTGGTGACTACGCCTCGGAATACGAGGCGATCCGCACAATCGCCGAACGGATGTCACTGAAGACGGAGAC
>NZ_JBFUGT010000348.1:0-6401 GCF_056402775.1 Rhodococcus sp. P3_B8 | reverse complement strand
CGACAGCGCGCCGCGGAACTCGCCGCGGGGCAGCGCGCGCACACCACGATCGAGGAGGACTCGGAGGACGAGGACTCCGACTACTCCGCGGACGGTGGGACGACCACACCGAAGTCCACCCCCAAGTCGAAACCGTCGACCAGCGGTGAGGACCTGACCGGCAGCGAGGCCATCGAGACCGTCATCGACCGGGGTCTGTCCCAGATCGGTGTGGAGTACGCGTGGGGCGGCGGCGACGAGAACGGCCCGACCCTCGGCATCCGCGACGGCGGTGTCGCCGACAGTTACGGCGACTTCAACAAGGTCGGTTTCGACTGCTCCGGCCTGATGATCTATGCGTTCGCCGGGATCGGCATCTCCCTGCCCCACTACACCGGGTATCAGTACACCGCGGGCGAGCAGGTTCCCTCGGAGGAGATGCAGCGCGGCGACATGATCTTCTGGGGCCCGAACGCCAGCCAGCACGTCGCCCTGTATCTCGGAAACGACGAAATGCTGGAGGCCCCGCAGTCCGGATCGACCGTCCAGATCTCCCCGGTGCGGTGGGATGGCATGACCCCTTACGCTGTCCGTATGGTGTCGTGATCCATGATGTCGATGAAGTAGTCCGCAGTGCGGATCGTGCTTGGTTGCGGCGGGGGTTGCTTGCACCTGGAATAGTTGAGCAAGTACGTGAACGGGCGGAACGATCTAGGTGAAAGCGGTGGATTCTTGGTGACCTCACGTGATGATGCGGTATCGGAGGGTGCAGCCCGGAAGGAGTCGCCCGCGAAGGCCGCTCCCGAAGGTGTGAAGAACGGGGGTGCGGCCAACGGATCGGGTCCCCAGAACGTCACCGCGCCGAATGCACCCTCACAGAACACGGGCACGCAGAGCGCGACGACGAAGACGGTCGCGCCCAATCTCGCCGCCGACGTCCAGACGCTGGAACGCGCGATCTACGAGGTCAAGCGCGTGATCGTCGGGCAGGACCGGCTCGTGGAGCGGATCCTGGTCGGTCTGCTCGCGAAAGGGCACGTGCTGCTCGAGGGTGTGCCCGGTGTCGCGAAGACCCTGGCCGTCGAGACGTTCGCGAAGGTGGTCGGCGGATCCTTCTCGCGTGTCCAGTTCACCCCCGACCTGGTGCCCACCGACCTGATCGGTACGCGCATCTACCGGCAGGGGCGTGAGGAGTTCGACACCGAACTCGGACCCGTCGTCGCGAACTTCGTGCTCGCCGACGAGATCAACCGCGCGCCGGCGAAGGTGCAGTCGGCGTTGCTCGAGGTGATGGCCGAGCGGCACGTCTCGATCGGCGGCAAGCGGTACCACATGCCCGACCCGTTCCTGGTGATGGCGACGCAGAACCCGATCGAGAACGAGGGGGTGTACCCGCTGCCGGAGGCGCAGCGCGACCGCTTCCTGTTCAAGATCCTCGTCGACTACCCGACAGTGGAGGAGGAGCGCGAGATCGTCTACCGGATGGGTGTCGATGCGCCGGAACCCCACCAGGTCCTCGATCCCGAGGAGCTCGTCCGCCTGCAGAAGGTCGCGAGCGGTGTCTTCGTGCACCACGCGCTGGTCGATTACGTGGTGCGGGTCATCGCGGCCACGCGCACGCCGGCCGAGTTCGGTCTCCCCGAGGTCGACGGCTGGATCGCGTACGGCGCGTCGCCGCGCGCGACGCTGGGCATCATCTCCTCGGCCCGCGCGTTGGCGTTGCTGCGCGGGCGTGACTACGTGGTGCCGCAGGACGTGCTCGAGGTGATCCCGGACGTGCTGCGTCACCGTCTCGTGCTGTCCTACGACGCTCTCGCCGACGAGGTCAGCCCGGACGACGTCATCTCCCGCGTGCTGCAGACCGTGGGTCTGCCGCAGATCGCCGCACAGCCGACGACGGTCCCGGCCGCTCCCGCCGGTCACCACGGACCGCCCGTCCCGTCCACGTCGGTGCCCGGACCGACGGCGATGAGCCAGCCACGGTGAGTGCGCGTACCGCCGGTGCGCAGAGTTCCGGCCCGCCGCCGTCGTTTCGCTCCGGCGAACTCCGTGATCCCAAACTGTCCGCCGCGCTGCGGACGCTGGAACTGACCGTCCGCCGCCGCCTCGACGGGGTGCTGCACGGCGACCATCTGGGCCTGATCCCGGGCCCGGGCTCCGAACCCGGTGATGCCCGCGAGTACCAGCCGGGTGACGACGTGCGTCAGATGGACTGGTCGGTGACCGCCCGGACGACGCACCCGCACGTCCGGCAGTCGGTGGCCGACCGGGAACTCGAGACGTGGCTCGTCGTCGACCTGTCGTCGAGCCTCGACTTCGGTACCGCCGGCTGCGAGAAGCGGGACCTCGTGGTGGCGGCTGCCGCCGCCGTCACGCACCTGACCAGCGGCGGCGGGAACCGGATCGGGGCGATCGTCTCGACCGGCGCCCAGACCACCCGGATCCCGGCCCGCGGCGGCCGCATCCACGCGCAGGCGATGCTGCGTCAGATCGCGACCACCCCGCACGCCCCGGACGGGGTGCGGGGCGACCTGCAGGGGGCGGTGGAGTCGTTGCGCCGACCCCAGCGTCGCCGCGGTCTGGCCGTCGTCATCAGTGACTTCCTGGGGCCGATCGACTGGGAGCGGTCGCTGCGGGCGATCTCCGGCCGCCACGACGTACTCGGGGTCGAGGTGCTCGACCCGCGAGATCTGGAATTACCCGACATGGGGGATGTAGTGCTGCACGATCCGGAGTCCGGACGGACCCGCGAGTTCACGACCACGCCGCAACTGCGCGCCGACTTCGCGCGGGCCGCGGACGAGCACCGCCTGCAGGTGGAGCAGTCGTTGCGGCGCTGCGGCGCCCCGCTGCTCAGTCTGCGGACCGACCGGGACTGGATCTCGGATGTCGTGCGGTTCGTGTCCGCCCGGAAGCACAGTTACGGGACCGCGACGAACCAGAGGTCCCGCCGGTGAGCCTGTCCCAGTTCACCTCACCGTGGTGGCTGCTGTTCCTCCTGGTCGTCGTGGCATTGGTCGCGGGATACGTGTGGGTGCAGCGTCAGCGGCAGAAGCACACCCTCCGGTTCACCAACTTCGCGCTCCTCGAGAAGGTGGCGCCGTCGCGGCCGGGCCGGGCCCGGCACATTCCGGCGCTGCTGATGGTGCTGGCGCTGGTGTTCTTCAGCGTGGCGCTGGCCGGACCGACGGAGGACAAGCGGGTTCCGCGGAACCGGGCCACCGTGATCCTCGTCATCGACGTGTCGTTGTCGATGAAGGCGACCGACGTGGAACCGACCCGGCTGGCCGCGGCGCAGGACGCCGCGAAGTCGTTCGCCGACGGGCTCACCCCCGGCATCAACCTCGGTCTCGTCGCGTTCGCAGGCACGGCCTCGGTGCTGGTGTCGCCGACCACCAACCGGGAGGCGTCGAAGGTGGCGATCGACAATCTGCAGTTGAGCGAGCGGACCGCCACCGGTGAGGCGATCTTCACGTCGCTGCAGTCGATCGACACCCTGGCCGCGGTGCTCGGCGGCAGTGATCAGGCGCCGCCCGCCCGCATCGTGCTGCTCTCGGACGGCAAGCAGACGGTCCCCGAGAACCCGGACGATCCGCGCGGCGGATTCACCGCCGCCCGGCAGGCGAAGGACAAGGACGTCCCCATCTCGACGATCTCGTTCGGCACCAGCTACGGCAAGGTCGAGATCGAGGACGAACGCATCCCCGTGCCCGTCGACGATCCGTCGCTGCGGGAGATCGCGAATCTTTCCGGGGGTAGCTTCTTCACGGCGTCGAGCCTGGAGGAACTGCGCGACGTCTACGACACCCTCGAGGAGCAGATCGGTTTCGAGACCACCCGCGGCGACGCCAGCCGCCCTTGGCTCGTGCTCGGTGTCCTGTCCGCCACGGCGGGGCTGATCCTCGCGCTGGTCCTGCGTCAACGGCTGCCGTGATCTGCGTTCCACCGCGGCCCCGCGCTTCCACTCCTGCACATCTGAACAGATAGGTTGATCCCCATGTCTACCCCACAAACTACTGACGCGTCAGTTAGGACGGTGTCCACTCCCCGGTCGGTGCTCGTCACCGGCGGCAACCGCGGGATCGGCCTCGCTGTCGCGCAGCGCCTCGCGGCGGACGGCCACAAGGTCGCGGTCACGCACCGCGGCTCGGGTGTGCCCGACGGGCTGTTCGGCGTCCAGTGCGACGTCACCGACACCGAGTCGGTCGACCGCGCCTTCAAAGAGGTGGAAGCGCACCAGGGTCCCGTCGAGGTTCTCGTCGCGAACGCCGGCATCACCGACGACACGCTGATCATGCGGATGACGGAGGAGCAGTTCACCTCCGTCGTCGACGCCAACCTGACCGGCGCGTTCCGCGTCGCGAAGCGGGCCACGCGGTCGATGCTGCGGGCGCGGTTCGGCCGGTTCGTGTTCCTCGGGTCGGTCGTCGGTCTGGCCGGTGGTCCCGGCCAGGTGAACTACGCGGCGTCGAAGGCCGGTGTGGTCGGCATCGCGCGGTCGCTGACCCGTGAGCTCGGTTCCCGGTCGATCACCGCGAACGTGGTGGCCCCGGGATTCATCGACACCGACATGACCGCGGTCCTCGACGACAAGTACAAGGACATGATCACCGGCGCGGTTCCGCTGCAGCGGCAGGGCAAGCCCGAGGAGGTCGCCGCGGTGGTGAGCTTCCTGGCCTCCGACGATTCCGCCTACGTCTCCGGCGCGGTGATCCCCGTCGACGGCGGCCTCGGCATGGGCCACTAGCTCTCCCCACCCCACTTCCCGGACTTTTTCTTCACAGGAGGACACCTCATGGGCGGATTGCTCGAAGGTAAGACCATTCTCGTCACCGGCATCATCACGGACGCGTCCATCGCGTTCCACGTCGCCAAGGTCGCCCAGGAACAGGGCGCCAAGGTGATCATCACCGGCTTCGACCGTCTCCGGCTGATCGACCGCATCGCGCAGCGCCTGCCGCAGCCGGTGCCGCCGGCGCTGGAACTGGACGTGCAGAACCCGGAGCACCTCGCGAGCCTCGCCGACCGCATCCGGGAGATCGCGCCCGAGGGTGTCGACGGCGTCGTGCACTCCATCGCGTTCGCGCCGCGGTCCTGCCTGGGCAGCCCGTTCTTCGACGCACCGTGGTCGGATGTGGGAGTGGCGTTCGAGGTCTCCGCCTACTCGTACGCGTCGCTGTCGAAGGCGCTGCTGCCGGTGCTGAACGACAACGCGTCGATCGTCGGCATGGACTTCGATCCCGCGCGCGCGGTGCCGTTCTACAACTGGATGGGTGTCGCCAAGGCGACGCTCGAGTCGGTGAACCGGTATGTCGCCAAGGAGGTCGGCGAACGCGGTATCCGCTCCAACCTCGTCGCGGCCGGCCCGATCAAGACCCTCGCCGCCAAGGCCATCGCCGGCACCGCCACCGACGACGCCAAGCAGATGAACGAACTGAACACGGCGTGGGACGAGCGTGCGCCCATCGGCTGGAACGTCGACGACCCGGAGCCGGTCGCCAAGACCGTGTGCACCGTGCTGTCCGACTGGCTTCCCGGCACCACCGCGTCGATCATCTACGTCGACGGTGGCGCCCACGCGATGGCCGGCTAGGGCACTACCCGGGGAGTGCGCCCCGAACGGCACCACGGAAGATGGGGATCATGATCGCTGCGAATTCGACGGACGGTTCCGGTTCCCGGTTCGATGCCCTTCTCGTGTTGTCGTTCGGGGGTCCGGAGCAGCCCGCCGACGTGCGCCCGTTCCTGGAGAACGTCACCCGGGGCCGGGGGGTGCCGCCCGAACGTCTGGACGCGGTTGCCGAGCACTACCTGCATTTCGGGGGTGTGTCGCCGATCAACGCTCTGAATCGCGACATCATCTCCCGCGTCGAATCCGAATTGGCAAGCGCCGGAATGGATCTGCCCGTCTATTTCGGTAACCGGAACTGGCATCCGATGGTCGAGGACACCGTCGCCCGGATGGGTGCGGACGGGGTGCGGTCCGCTCTCGTGTTCCCGACCTCGGCGTGGGGCGGGTACTCGGGCTGCAGGCAGTACCACGAGGATGTCGCCCGGGCGCGGGCCGCAGCCGGGGAGGGGGCTCCGCACCTGCTGAAGCTGCGGCAGTACTACGACCACCCGCTGCTGATCGGGGCGTTCGCCGACGCCGTCTGCGAGGCCGCGGCGCAGCTCCCCGCCGGGCGCCGGGCCGGCGCGCGGCTGGTGTTCACCGCGCATTCCGTGCCGGTGTCCGCGGACGTCAACGCGGGACCGCCCACGGAGGGCGGTCATCTCTACAGCCGGCAGGTGGCCGAGGCGGCCCGGCTCACCGCCCGCGCCGCCGGCTTCGACGACTTCGACCTGGTGTGGCAGTCCCGGTCCGGGCCACCCCAGGTGCCGTGGCTCGAACCGGACATCTGCGACCACCTGGACGCCCTCGC
>NZ_JBFUGT010000347.1:0-6408 GCF_056402775.1 Rhodococcus sp. P3_B8 | reverse complement strand
GGCGGACTCTGCTTCGGCAGCGGCGGATTCGTCAACCTCGGCGACATCAGCGAGTTCAGTCACTTGGCGGCCGAGATCGGGGTGGTCCTCCTCCTGCTGCTGCTGGGGCTGGAATACACCGCGTCGGAACTCGTCACCGGGCTGCGACGGTCGTGGATGGCCGGGGTCGTGGACGCCGTTCTCAATGCCGCGCCCGGAGCGGTCGTCGCACTGATGCTGGGGTGGGGACCCACCGGCGCGGTTGTGATGGCCGGCGTCACCTACATCTCGTCGTCGGGCATCATCGCGAAGGTGCTGAGCGACCTGGGTCGGCTCGGTAACCGTGAAACGCCGGTCGTGCTCTCGATTCTCGTGTTCGAGGACCTCGCGATGGCCGTGTATCTGCCCATTCTGACGGCGCTGCTCGCCGGCGTCAGTTTCGCCGGTGGACTCGAGGCGGTGGGCATCTCCCTCGTCGTCATCTCGGTCGTCCTCGTGATCGCACTGCGGTACGGCCGCTACGTGTCCGCCCTGCTGGACAGCCCGGACAGCGAGACGCTGCTCCTGAAACTGCTCGGCGCCGCGCTCCTCGTCGCGGGGATCAGTTCGGCGATGCAGGTGTCGGCCGCCGTGGGGGCGTTCCTGCTGGGGATCGCGATCTCCGGTACGACCGCCCACAACGCGAGCCGCGTCCTCGAACCGCTCCGCGATCTGTTCGCCGCGATGTTCTTCGTGGTGTTCGGACTCAACACCGACCCCCGGGCGATTCCACCGGTTCTCGGCTGGGCCGTCCTGCTCGCCGTGGTCACCGCGCTGACGAAGATGGTCACCGGCGCCTGGGCGGCGAAACAGCAGGGCGTCGGGCGGCTGGGCCGGGCCCGGGCGGGGGTCGCGCTGATCGCGCGCGGCGAGTTCTCCATCGTCATCGCAGGCCTGGCATTGTCGGCCGGAGCGGTGGAGAGCGAACTCGTGGCACTCGCCACCGCGTACGTGCTCCTGATGGCCGTCATCGGCCCGGTGGCGGCACGGGTGGTCGAACCGGTGGCAGGGGCCTGGATCCGGGTCCGCACCAGCGCGTAGCGAGACACAGACGACGATGCCCCCGGACTCGCTCGGAGTCCGGGGGCATCGAGGTGTGTTCGTCAGTCCAGGTAGTCGCGCAGCACCTGCGACCGGGACGGGTGGCGCAGCTTCGACATGGTCTTGGACTCGATCTGACGGATGCGCTCACGCGTGACCCCGTAGACCTGCCCGATCTCGTCGAGGGTGCGGGGCTGACCGTCGGTCAGGCCGAAGCGCAGGCGCACGACGCCCGCTTCACGCTCGGAGAGCGTCTCGAGCACCGACTGCAGCTGATCCTGCAGAAGGGTGAACGACACGGCGTCGACGGCGACGACGGCCTCGGAGTCCTCGATGAAGTCGCCGAGCTGGCTGTCGCCCTCGTCGCCGATCGTCTGGTCGAGGGAGATGGGCTCACGAGCGTACTGCTGGATTTCCAGCACCTTCTCGGGCGTGATGTCCATTTCCTTGGCGAGCTCTTCGGGAGTGGGCTCACGGCCCAGGTCCTGCAGGAGTTCACGCTGGATGCGGCCGAGCTTGTTGATGACCTCGACCATGTGCACCGGGATGCGGATGGTGCGGGCCTGGTCGGCCATCGCGCGGGTGATGGCCTGACGGATCCACCACGTGGCGTAGGTCGAGAACTTGTAGCCCTTGGTGTAGTCGAACTTCTCGACGGCACGGATGAGGCCCAGGTTGCCTTCCTGGATCAGGTCGAGGAAGGCCATGCCGCGGCCGGTGTAGCGCTTGGCGAGCGACACGACGAGGCGGAGGTTCGCCTCGAGGAGGTGGTTCTTGGCGCGGTTTCCGTCGCGGCAGATCCAGCTCATGTCCCGGCGCTGGGCGGCGGGGAGCTTCTCGCCGGAATCGGACAGTTCCTGCATGATCTGGGTCGCGTAGAGCCCGGCCTCGATCCGCTTGGCGAGCTCGACCTCCTCTTCGGCGTTGAGGAGGGCGACCTTGCCGATCTGCTTGAGGTAGGCACGGACCGAGTCGGCGGACGCGGTCAGTTCGGCGTCCTTGCGGGCCTGGCGGAGCGCTTCGGACTCCTCCTCGTCCCACACGAAGTCGCCGGAGGCCTTGTCCTTCTCGGACGGCTCCTCGGTCTCCTCGTCCTCGCCGACTGCGACGACCTCGACGACATCGGACTCGACCTCGGCGAGATCGCCCTCGGTGATGTCGATGTCCTCCATGTCGGCGGAGTCTTCGTCGAGGTCTTCGCCGTCCGCACCCTTACCGGCCGTGGCCTTCTTGCCGCCCGCCTTCTTGGCCGCCGCCTTCTTGGCGGGGGCCTTCTTCGCTGCTGCCTTCTTGGCGGGAGCCTTCTTGGCCGCCGGCTTCTTCGCGGGAGCTTCCTCGGCTGCCGGAGCGGTGCCGGTGGCTGCCGCTCCGACTGGTGCTTCCGGTCCTGACTCCGAAGTCGAATCAGCAGTCTGACGTGTATCGGTGGCTGCCACGTACGCCCTTTCGTGACGGTGTCGTGCGGCGTCACGCCAGAGTGGTCATCCGGCGGAGAGGTCTACTGGTTTCGCCGGCGCGCAGCCGGGCTCTTCCATTGTAACGACCCATCCGAATTAGTTACGGAGCGATGCCCGTTTCCACTGCGAGCGCAGCACCGACGATGCCCGCCGTATTCAGCAGCGCAGCAGGTACGACGGGTGTCCTGTTGGTCAGATGCGGGATCCACTTCTCGTTCTTCCGGCTGATTCCGCCGCCGGCGATGAACAGATCCGGCCACAGGAGGTTCTCGAACCGGGTGAGGACGCGGCTCACTTCGCCGGCCCATTCCTTGTACGACAGGTCCTTCTTCTCCTTGACCGAGGACGCCGCCCGGTGCTCGGCTTCCTTGCCGTCCACCTCCATGTGCCCGAACTCGGTGTTGGGAAGCAGGACGCCGTCGTGGAGGATCGCCGAGCCGATGCCGGTGCCGAACGTGAGGAGGATGACGACCCCCTTCGCGTCCTTGCCTGCGCCGAGCGCGTCCTCCCCGATCCCCGCCGCATCCGCGTCGTTGAGGACGGTAACGAGCCGGCCGCCGAGTGCCTCGGAGAACAGCGCGCGGGCGTCCGTCCCGATCCACTTCTTGTCGATGTTGGCGGCGGATCGCGCCACACCGCCGGTGACGACGCTCGGCAGGGTGATACCGACCGGTCCGTCCCATTCTGCCTGGCGGATGATCTCGGCGACGGTCTCCGCGACCGCCTCCGGAGTGGACGGCTGGGGAGTGAGGAGTTTGATGCGGTCCCCGACCAGCTGGCCCGTCTCGAGATCCACGACGCCACCCTTGACGCCACTGCCTCCGACGTCGACACCGAACCCCGTTTTGGTCATGGCGTGTGCTCCTTCGTGTCGACGACGACGTGTTCTCCGGCGCTCTTCTGCTGCTCGTCACACTAGTGTGTCGACGCGTGTTCGGTGGGCGATGACACCAGCCGTGCGAACCGTCAGCGGTGGTGTGAGGCAGCGAAAGTGTGTTCCGATGGGTGGGTGCATGCACCCCAGAGTTCAGAGTCCGCGCCAGGCCATGTCGGCACCGACCCCAGGCGACTGCTCGAGGTCGCCGTGGCGGTGGCCGAGGAAGCCGCCGCCCACGTCCGGGCGCGACGGCCCGAGGTCTTCGGAATCGTCGGGAAGCGAGCGGGATCCGGAGATGCCGTCGCCTCGAAGAGCACCCCGACCGACCCGGTCACGGTGGTCGACACCGAGAGCGAGCAGGTCATCCGCGACCGGCTCGCGGAGCTTCGCCCCGACGACGCGATCCTCGGCGAAGAAGGTGGGGGAGAGGAGGATTCCGTCGCCGAGGTGCGGTGGATCGTGGATCCGATCGACGGCACCGTGAACTTTCTGTACGGCGTCCCCGCGTACGCGGTCTCCGTGGCGGCCCAGATCGACGGGGTGTCCGTCGCCGGGGCCGTGGTCGACGTGGCGGCCCGATCGACCTACGCGGCGGCACGCGGCGGCGGGGCCACCCTCACCGACGCGGACGGGCGGGTGAGCGACCTCCGGTGCAACCCGGTCACCGACGTGTCGATGGCGTTGCTCGCCACCGGATTCGGGTACGGCGCAGCGCGGCGCAAGGCGCAGGGCGCCCTCATCGCGGACATCCTGCCGAGGGTGCGGGACATCCGCCGGATCGGCTCGGCGGCCCTCGATCTGTGCATGGTCGCGGCCGGCCGTGTCGACGCGCATTTCGAACACGGGCTGAGCCCGTGGGACTGGGCCGCGGGGTCGCTGATCGCGACCGAGGCGGGGGCCCGCGTGCGAATCCCTTCCCCGCAGACGTCGAGTGCGGACGGCGACGTGGTGGTGGCCGCGGCCCCCGGCATCGCCGACGCGCTGGACGCGCTGTTCGCCGAGATCGGGGTGGACGCCCCGATCCCGGAACGGTGACCGCCGGTCAGCAGCGGGCGGTGCGCGCCGCCTTCAGCAGGTCGATGTCGAGGGGGGCGGGCTGGCTTCCGGGCGGCGGATCCTTCAGGGACCGCAGGACCTCTTCGGCGTCGGTGTTCGGCGAGATCTTGCGGAAGTAGGTGCCGAGCGCGAGGTCGACCGTGTCGTCGGTGCGGGTGTCCTGGATGAGTTCGGCGCACGGGGCCACCAGCCAGAGCGCGCTGGCGGCGGCGGCACCGTTGGGACCGAACCGCAGCTGGCCCTGGCACTGCATGTTCTGGTCGACGTAGACCGGGTCGTTGCCCGCCTGGACGTCGGGTGCGCTCGCGAACCCGTAGTCGCTGAGCTGTGCGGCCACCTGCGCCGCCTGGCCGTGCTCGCCGTTGGCGTTGAACACACGCACCTTCGTGGCGGACAGCGCGGCAGGCTCCACGTCCCGCAGGGTCGAACCGTCGACCTTTTCGCCCAGCGCCTGCTGCGGCGGGGCGGCGGGGTCGACGGGTTGCGCGGCCGGCTGCGGAGGGTTGCAGTCGACCGTGGTGGCCAGATCCTCGTCGTCGCCGAGGACGCCGGCCCACACGACGGCCCCGAGCAGGGCGAGGACCGCGAACACCACGAGGATCGGCAGCGCCCGCCGCCGCCGGAACGGACGACCCTTGTCGTCGAGCGGGCTGCCTTCGGTGATCAGTGAAACCACAGTGTGCCTCGACCTCTCCTACGAACTGCGCTTCGTACGTTGCACCCGTACTGCGCACCGATACAGGGCCCGGCCACACGTCGTGGCGCAGGTTCGGCACCTACCTTAGATCCCGGGCACGTCATAACCCCGAACCCGTCCCCGTTGTGGAATGTCACAGCTTGCTGTGGTGTTGGTGACGATTAGCAGACAATTTGCGCGATCGGTCGATTCGGTTACGACTTTTGTACTTCCTTCGGCTACTGTCTGGCGGCCCCAGTCGTTCAAAGCGTGCAGGACGAGGGTCGGCAGAAGATGACAAATGAGGCGTAGATCATGTTTCCGGAGCCTGGTTCCGGGCACGAACCCATCCGCTGCAGCGTTGTGCAGCCGCAGGGTGTGATCTGCGCCGAGGCGGTTTTCGTGTGGACGGTCGACCAGCAATCGGTTCGACGTACCGCACGGGCCGGGATACACCGAAGAGGATGAGGGGAAGGCGACATGGCAACTGACTACGACGCACCGCGGCGAACAGAGTCCGACGAGGTTTCGGAGGATTCGCTGGAGGAACTGAAGGCGCGACGCAACGAGGCTCAGTCGGCTGTTGTCGACGTGGACGAGTCCGACACCGCGGAATCGTTCGAACTGCCCGGCGCGGATCTGTCCGGTGAAGAGCTCTCGGTGCGGGTCGTGCCGAAGCAGGCCGACGAGTTCACGTGTTCGAGCTGTTTCCTGGTGCACCACCGCAGCCGACTCGCCAGCGACGCGGGCGGAGTACTGGTGTGCAGGGACTGCGCAGCCTGAGCGGCGGCGAGTACGAGAGGCGGACGGTGGGAGGCCCACCGTCCGATCAGTCTCCGTCCGTATGCGGGCGGGCACGGTTGACGGCGGCCAGCAATTCGGCCGGCCGTCGTGTGCTGATCAACCAGTAGGGGGTCGGGTCCTCGGGGTCGTCGAGCACGATCAGTGCCATCGGCTTGACCCACACCCGGTGTTGCACGAAGGCGGCGGGGTCGAGCTGACGACCGAGCGCCGCACTCTTCGCCGAACCGGGTACCTCGGCGACCCGCGAGATGACATCCAGCGGCAGGTGCGCCTGTCCGACCCGCAGGTGGACACCGTCCGGTTCCTCGACGACCTCGACGCGGAGACGGCTGAGCCAGACGAGTCCCCACACGGGCAGGGGCAGTAGAAGGACGTACGGCAGCCACGCGCGCAGGCCCGGCGCACCCATGTGCACCTCCGCGGCGAGCAGACCGGCGACGAACAAGCCCACTGCCCACCACCAGACGGGTACCCACAGG
>NZ_JBFUGT010000346.1:0-6469 GCF_056402775.1 Rhodococcus sp. P3_B8 | reverse complement strand
GTGGTCGAAAGCGTGATTCCGGGCAGGTTCGCGATCTACTCCAGCAACTTCTGCAGCTCCGCGTGCGTGGACGTGGCCACCCGCACCAGCAGATCTTCGCGGCCGGTGGTCGCGTGGATCTCGATGACCTCCGGCAGGTCCACGAGGCGGTTGCCGACGGCGGTGAGCTTGCCCTGTTCGAGTTCGAGCCCGACGAACGCCTGGATGGGAATCCCGACCTCGGCGAGGTCGAGGTTGGGGCGGAAGCCGGTGAGCAGTCCGCTGGTCTCCATGCGCTTCATCCGGGACTGCACGGTGTTGCGGGCGACGCCCAGCGAGTTGGCGAGTTCGGCCACGCTCATGCGTGAGTCCTTGCCGAGCAGTCCGAGCAACTGCACGTCGAGCTTGTCGATGCTGAGCACTTTGGGTACCTCCGGGAAGTGACGACCGTCACCTGTTGCGTGAACTGATCAGTTGATCCGATTTGCGTTGACCAAATCTTAGACCAGATACAGGATCAAGCTCACGAAATGCTCAACGCGACGGATCGGGAATCGCAGATGACTCAGCTAGACGACGCTCGCACCAGTGCAGCATCCTTTGATCTCGCCGACCGATACCGGGCCGACTCGGGCCCGGTGTTGATGACCGGTGTGCAGGCCATCGCCCGCCAGCTGGTGGAGCAGCACGAACGCGACCGCCGCGCGGGACTGAACGTCGCGACGTTCGTCTCCGGCTACCAGGGCAGCCCCCTCGCCGGACTCGACCGCACCATCGCCGCCATCCCCACGTTGAGCACCGACCACGACGTGAAGTTCGTGCCCGGCATGAACGAGGAACTCGCCGCGACGTCCGTCTGGGGCAGCCAGGTCGACCTCCCGCAGGGCGAGCGCACCCACGACGGCGTCGTCGGCGTCTGGTACGGCAAGGGTCCCGGCCTGGACCGCGCCAGCGACTCCATCCGGCACGCCGCCATGTACGGCGCGAACGCCCGCGGCGGCGTCCTCGTCCTCGTCGGCGACGACCCCAACGCCAAGTCCTCCACCATCCCCTGCGCCAGTGAGCGGTCCATGGCCGCGATGGGCATGCCCGTGTTCTTCCCGCGCAACGCCGAGGAGGTCATCACGTTCGGCCTCTACGGTGTGGCGCTGTCGCGGATCTCCGGCTGCTGGTCGGGCATGAAGATCGTCGCCGACGTGGCCGACGGACTCTGGACCCTCGACCGCAACTTCGCCGACCTCGACATCGTGCTCCCCGAGATCGAGTGGAACGGCAAGCCGTGGTCGTACCGGCAGCGCGTGCTCGCGTCCCCGCCCGACAGCGTCTACGCCGAGGCCGACCTGTACGGGCCGCGCTGGGCGATGGTCGAGGCGTTCAACGCCGCCAACGAGATCGACAAGATCGAGGTGAACCCGCGCAGCGCGTGGCTGGGCATCGCCGCCGTCGGCACCGCCTACGACTCGCTGCGCCAGGCCCTGCTCGACCTCGGGCTCGGCGACTCCCAGCTCGAGGACGCCGGCATCCGCATCCTCCGCGTCGGCATGCCCTACCCGCTGGGCGCCGACAAGGTTCGCGAACTCGCCGACGGCGTCGAGCAGGTCCTCGTCGTCGAGGAGAAGATGCCGTTCGTCGAGTCGCAGCTCAAGGACATCCTCTACGGCGGCGCCAGCGCACCGGCAGTGCTGGGGAAGAAGAACGCGCAGGGCAAGAACCTGATCCCCGTCGACGGTGAACTGACCGCCGCCCGTCTCACCGGACCGCTGCGCCGCGTCCTGAAGGACCGGGTCGCGCTGACGCCGGCCCCGCCGCCGCGCCTCGAGCTGACCGTCCTCCCGACGTCGCGCACCCCGTACTTCTGCTCCGGCTGCCCGCACAACCGCTCCACCGCGGTGCCCGAGGGATCGATCGCGGGCGGCGGCATCGGCTGCCACACCCTGGTCACGATGTCCGGCCGCACCGACAGCGCCGTCACGATGCTCACCCAGATGGGCGGCGAGGGCGCGCAGTGGATCGGGCAGGCCCCGTTCAGCGACGTCAAGCACATGTTCCAGAACGTCGGCGACGGCACCTACTTCCACTCCGGCCAGCTCGCCGTGCAGGCGTGCGTCGCCGCAGGCGTCAACATCACGTACAAGGTGCTCTACAACTCCGCCGTCGCGATGACCGGGGCGCAGGACGCCGAGGCCGGGCTGACCGTGCCGCAGTTGACCCACAAGCTGGCGTCCGAGGGCGTCAAGCAGATCATCGTGTGCGCCGAGGAGCCCAAGCGGCACAAGGGTGCCCACTTCGCCGCCAACACGCTGCTGTGGGACCGGACCCGCCTCGACGAGGCGCAGCGCGTCCTGCGCGACATCGAGGGTGTCACCGTGCTGATCTTCGATCAGCAGTGCGCCGCCGAGGCCCGCCGCAAGCGCAAGCGCGGCAAGCTGCCCGCCCGCCGCACCCGCGTCGTCATCAACGAGGCCGTCTGCGAGGGCTGCGGCGAYTGCGGCGTCAAGTCCAACTGCCTGTCCGTGCAGCCCGTCGACACCGAATTCGGCCGCAAGACCAAGATCGACCAGACCAGCTGCAACACCGACTACTCCTGCCTCGAGGGCGACTGCCCGTCGTTCGTGACGGTCGAGCTGCCCGAGGAAGGCGCACCGAAGACGTTGCGCGAGATCCCGGTTCCGCCAGAGGTCGGCGACCCCGACCCCGCCGTGTGGACCGGAACGCACAACCTGTTCATGGCCGGTGTCGGTGGTACCGGCATCGTCACCGTCAACCAGGTACTCGGCATGGCCGCACTGCGCGCCGGGCTGCACGTCGAGGGACTCGACCAGACCGGACTCAGTCAGAAGGCCGGACCCGTAACCTCGCACCTGCGGCTCAGCGATCAGAAGACACGGTCGGGAAGATCGGCGCCGTCCAACCGAATCAGCCCCGCGACCGCCGACTGCGTCCTCGCATTCGACCTGCTGACGGCGGCCGACGCCAAGTACGCCGGCTTCGGCAGCTCCGAGCGGACCATCACCGTCGCGTCGACCAGCCAGACCCCGACCGGCGACATGGTCTACGACCCCGCCGTCCGCTACCCGGACGAGGACAAGCTGCTCGAGCGTCTCGACGTCTCGGCCCGCGAACTGACCGCGATCGACGGGCTCGCCGCCGCCACCGCACTGTTCGRCAGCACGGCCGCCGCCAACTTCCTGCTGGTCGGCGCGGCCTACCAGGCCGGCGGACTGCCCGTCCCCGCCCGCTTCATCGAGGAAGCCCTCGAGATCAACGGCGTCGCCGTCGAGTCCAACAAGGCCGCATTCCACTGGGGACGCGTCGCCGTCGCCGACCGGGAAGCCTTCCTCGCCGCCACCAGCTCGGCCGCCGTGCCCCAGCGCAGCGACACCGTCGTCCCGACGCACCTGTTCGCCGGATCCACCCTGGACGGCACGACGCTCGAACTCACCGAACGCCGCGCCGCGAACCTCGTCGCCTTCCAGGGCGACCGCGTCGCCGCCCGCTACATCGCCCTGGTGCAGCAGACATGGGACGCCGAGCGCGAACTGGGCAGCCGGACCGAGTTCAGCGAGGCCGTCGCCGCCGGCCTGCACAAGCTCACCGCCTACAAGGACGAATACGAAGTGGCCCGGATGCTCACCGACCAGGCGTTCCTCGACGCCGCCGCCGGCGAGGTCCCCGGCGCGGGCAAGCTCACCTACAAGCTGCACCCGCCCGTCCTCAAGGCCATGGGCCGCAAGACCAAGATCGGATTCGGCCCCCGCTCACACGTCGCGCTCAAGACCCTCGCCAAGGCGAAGTTCCTCCGCGGCACCGCGTTCGACCCGTTCGGCTACGCCAAGGTCCGTCGCCTCGAGCGTCAGCTGCTCGCACACTACGAGACCACGGTGGCCCGCCTCGTCGCCGACCTCTCCGCCGACACCTACGACACCGCAACGCTGATCGCCGCGACCCCCGACCTCGTCCGGGGCTACGAGGACGTGAAGCTGCGCAACGTCACCGTCTACCTCCAGCGTCTCGCCGAACTCGGCGTCGACACCTCCACCATCACGATTGCCACCACTCCGGAAAGGTCCTGAGAAGACATGACTCTCACCGCGGAACGTCACGACACCGCACTGCCCGAAAACGCTGGAGTGTTCGAGCGCACCGATTTCCCCACCGACACCGCCCACGAGCAGGTGACGTTCTTCCAGGACCCCGCCACCGGACTCAAGGCGATCGTCGCGATCCACGACACCACCCTCGGACCGGCGCTCGGCGGAACCCGCTTCTACCCGTACGCCGACGAGGCCGCCGCACTCAAGGACGTCCTGCGCCTGTCGCGGGGCATGACCTACAAGTCGGCGATCGCCGGAGTCGACCTCGGCGGCGGCAAGGCCGTCATCATCGGCGACCCCGCCACCGGAAAGTCGGAGGCGCTGCTCGAGGCGTACGCCCGGTTCGTTCAGACGCTCGGCGGCCGGTACATCACCGCCGGCGACGTGGGCACCAACTCCGACGACCTCGACGTGATGGGCCGCGCCACCGACTACGTCGTCGGACGCAACACGGCCGCCGGYGGGTCCGGCGACAGCGCCCCGATGACCGCCCTCGGCGTGTTCCAGGGCATGCGCGCCGCCGCCCAGGCCACGTGGGGCACCGCGAGCCTCGCCGGCCGCACCGTCGGCGTCGAGGGCACCGGCAAGGTCGGCTACCAGCTGATCAAGCTGCTGCTCGCCGACGGCGCGTCGGTGGTCGCCACCGACGTCAACGCCGCCGCACTCGACCGCGTGGCCCGGGACTTCCCCGACGTCAAGATCGCGTCGAGCGTCATCGGCCAGGAACTCGACGTCTACGCACCCTGCGCGATGGGCGCCACGCTCACCGACGAGTCCGTCRCCGCGATCACGGCCCAGGTGATCTGCGGGGCCGCGAACAACCAGCTCGCCCACCCCGCGGTCGAGCACGACCTCGGCGAACGCGGCATCACCTGGGTTCCCGACTACGTCGCCAACGGCGGCGGACTCATCCAGGTCGCCGGCGAGCGGCTCGGCACGTCCGCCGACGACGTCCGCGCGCAGGTCGAGAAGATCTTCGCCACCGTCGTCCAGATCCTCGACGTCGCGAAGCAGGACGGCATCCTCGCCGGCGCCGCAGCCGACGCCGTTGCCGAGGCCCGCATCGCAGCAGCCAGGTAGGCGGCTCCGCCGCTCGTGCGCCTTTTTGGTAGCTCCCGCAACCAGAAAGGCGCACGGGCGCGAAGCGCCTAGGCCGTCAGCCGCCGGTGCAGCTCCCAGGCATTGCGCTCGACGCGATTGGATTCGAGCATCCCGTCGGCGCGGACGCTCCACACCGCGGTGCCGGTCAGGTGAATGGGTTGCCCGTCGGGTTCGGTGCCCATGAATCCGCGGTTGCGGCCGGTCATTTCCCACAGCGACGCGACGCGGGAACCGTCCTCGTTCTGGAACGTTTCGACGGGGATGAACTCCAGATCCTCGACGGTGGACTGAAACTTCAGCACCCATTCCTTGAAGGCGTCCCGGCCGCGGATCGCCTCTCCACCGGTGACGATGACGAAGTCGTCGACGACGAGCTCGTCGATCGCGTGCGGGTCTTGGGGTGACTGCCACACCCGGGCCCAGAAATTCTCGACTGCGTGAACTCCGTGTTGTACAGACATGGTTTCCTTGCTCTCTCACTAACTTGGAATTTCCAAGTTAGCATGGATACGACGAGGTCGCGCCCCGTTCTTCACGAGTTCGGGTTAACCCTGCGAATCGCCCGCCGGGGCCGGAGCACCCTGCTGTACATGCAGAGTCGATGCGGGGACGCGGCGACCGTCGTCGGTGACGAAGGCGAGGGACACGGCCTCGCCGGTGGTCTCGTCGGTGTACTCGGGGGAGGTGCTACCCGGACGCGGCAGATGGTCGCGACCGAACTGGCCCAGCGCCCCGATCACGACATGCAACTGCTTGCCCTTCTCCGTCAGCACATACTCCAGACGTTCCCGCGACCCCTCCTGACGATAGGCGCGACGTTCGAGGATCCCTTCGTCGACGAGCATCGCCAACCGTGCGGTGAGTACGTCGGACGCCACCCCGAGACTGCGGGTGAACTCCGAGAACCGGCTGTGGCCCCAGAAGGCGTCGCGGATGATGAGCAGCGTCCACTTGTCGCCCAGGAGTTCGAGGGTGCGCGCGATGGAGCAACGGGCGGGGGTGGCCGACGACGGACTCATGCAACGAGGATAGTCCGTACTGGCTTGGTGCGTCCAAGCCAGCGGCTCCGCCGCCCGTGCGCGGCGAACGAGTGCAGAGACTCGTCAACCGCGCACGGGCGCGAAGCGCCTCACGCCCGCATCCCCGTGACGACGGCGTCGAGGAACTCGTCCGCGATCTCCTCGGGTGTCTCGGAGCCCGCGGGGGTGATCCAGAGGTAGCTGTAGTTGAACATGCCCAGCAGGCCCTTGACCATCAGCCGCGGCAGAGCACGGAACTGTCCGTCGCGGATGCCC
>NZ_JBFUGT010000345.1:0-6483 GCF_056402775.1 Rhodococcus sp. P3_B8 | reverse complement strand
GCGCAAGTTGATGCCCGCCATCTACGATCTGGCCAATCGTGGTCTGCTGCCGCCCGGGTTCGCTCTCGTCGGGTTCGCCCGCAGGGATTGGTCGGACGAGGACTTCGGCAAGATCGTCCACGATGCCGTCCGCGACCATTCCCGCACCCCGTTCCGGGAGGACGTCTGGGAGCGACTGTCGGAGGGCCTGCGTTTCGTCAAGGGCACCTTCGACGACCCGGCGGCCTTCCAGGAACTGGCCAACACTCTCGGGACGCTGGAACGCGAACGCGGGACCGGCGGCAATCACGGGTTCTATCTCGCGATTCCGCCGGACGCGTTCCCGGTCGTTCTGAAGCAGCTGTCCGAGGCCGGTCTCGCGCAGTCGAACGACGACCAGTGGCGTCGGGTGGTCATCGAGAAGCCGTTCGGTCACGACCTCGAGAGCGCACGTGAGCTCAACGCGGTCGTGAACGAGGTCTTCCCGGAGGACACGGTCTTCCGGATCGACCACTATCTCGGCAAGGAAACCGTCCAGAACATCCTGGCGTTGCGCTTCGCGAACCAGTTGTTCGATCCGATCTGGAACGCCCACTACGTGGATCACGTCCAGATCACCATGGCCGAGGACATCGGTCTCGGTGGACGCGCCGGGTACTACGACGGCATCGGGGCGGCGCGCGACGTCATCCAGAATCACCTGCTGCAACTCCTCGCGTTCACCGCGATGGAGGAGCCGATCAGCTTCGAACCGTCCGAGTTGCAGGCGGAAAAGATCAAGGTGCTCTCCGCCACCAGGCTCGCCCAGCCGCTCGACGAGACCACCGCGCGTGGCCAGTACGCGGGCGGCTGGCAGGGCGGTACCCGGGTGGTAGGTCTGCTGGAGGAGGAAGGGTTCTCGAAGGACTCGACCACGGAGACGTTCGCGGCCATCACCCTCGAGGTCGACACCCGCCGCTGGGCGGGGGTGCCGTTCTACCTCCGCACCGGGAAGCGACTCGGCCGTCGGGTCACCGAGATCGCCGTGATCTTCAAGCGCGCACCGCATCTGCCGTTCGATCAGACGATGACCGAGGAACTGGGGCAGAACGCCCTCGTCATCCGGGTGCAGCCGGACGAGGGTGTGACCATGCGGTTCGGATCGAAGGTCCCGGGGTCGAGCATGGAAGTCCGCGACGTCAACATGGACTTCAGCTACGGTCAGGCGTTCACGGAGTCGTCGCCCGAGGCGTATGAGCGCCTCATCCTCGACGTGCTCCTCGGTGAGCCCTCGCTGTTCCCCGTGAACGCCGAGGTGGAACTGTCCTGGGAAATCCTCGACCCCGTGCTCGAGCACTGGGCCGCGGACGGCAGGCCGGAACCGTACGAGGCCGGCACGTGGGGCCCGCCGTCGGCAGACGAAATGATGCACCGCACCGGTCGCGAATGGAGAAGGCCGTAGATGATCACCGACATTCCCGCGACCACCACCGGACAGGTCAACAAGAAACTGGTGGAGCTGCGCAAGACGGGCGGCGCGGTGACCCTGGGACGAGTACTCACGCTGGTGGTGTGCACCCGCGACAGTGAGTACTCGGAGGACATCATCGACGCCGCCAACGAGGCGAGCCGGGAGCATCCGTGCCGCGTCATCGTCGTCGCCTGGGGGTCCCGTGACGCGGAACCCCGCCTGGATGCGCAGATCCGCGTCGGCGGCGACGCCGGCGCGTCGGAGGTCGTCGTGCTCCGCCTCTTCGGCGAACTCGCCGACCACGAGAGCAGCGTGGTGGTGCCGTTCCTCCTCCCCGACACTCCCGTGGTCGTGTGGTGGCCGGAGACCGCCCCGGAGGTTCCCGCCGAGGATCCGGTGGGCAAGCTGGCGATCCGGCGGATCACCGACGCGACCGATCGCGCGGATCCGGCTGCGGAGATCAAGAGCCGCTTGGCGTCGTACTCGTCCGGTGACTCGGACCTGGCCTGGAGTCGCATCACCTACTGGCGTGCGCTCCTGACCTCGGCCGTCGACCAGCCGCCGCACTCGCCGATCACGTCGGCGGTGGTGTCCGGACTGGTGGACGAACCCGCCGTCGACATGATCGCGGGGTGGTTGGCGAGCCGCGTCGACGTCCCGGTCACCCGGCGGGTCGGCCCGTTGTTCGTGGAGATCAACTTCGCCGACGGTGGTGCGTTGACCATCAGCCGCCCCCAGACGGGTACCACGGCGACGCTGTCACGCACCGGCAAGCCCGATGCGCGGGTCGCGCTTCGCAGGCGGGAAACGAGCGAGTGCCTGGCCGAAGAACTACGCAGACTCGACCCCGACGAGGTCTACGAGACCGCACTCGCCGGGCTGACGAAGGTGACGTATGAGTGACATCCACGTAGAGGTCCACCCCGACACCGACACGCTGGTGACGAAGGCCGCGGAGCGGTTCGTCGACACCGTCGTCGCCGCCCAGAAGGACCGCGGCACGGCGTCGGTGGTCCTCACCGGCGGCGGCACCGGGATCGGCCTGCTCGAGAAGGTCCGGGAGAACCCGGGCGACATCGACTGGCGTGCGATCGACATCTTCTGGGGCGACGAACGCTTCCTGCCTGCCGGCGACCCGGAACGCAACGACGTGCAGGCGCGGGCCGCGCTGCTCGACCACGTCGACGTCGATCCCGACCGGGTGCACACCATGCCCGTCGCGGACGGCATCTACGAGAACGATCCGGAGGCGGCCGCCGTCGCGTACGCGCAGGTACTCGGGGCGCATGCCGGCGGCAAGCAGGTCCCGGTCTTCGACGTCCACCTGCTCGGCATGGGCGGTGAGGGACACGTCAATTCGCTGTTCCCCGACACCGACGCGGTCCGCGAGGAGCACCGGTTCGTCGTCGCGGTGACGGACTCCCCCAAGCCGCCGCCGGTGCGGGTCACGCTGACCCTGCCCGCCGTCCGGCACGCCGACGAGGTGTGGCTGGTCGTGTCGGGTGACGCGAAGGCCGAGGCCGTCGCCGCCGCCATCGCGGGCGCTCCCCCCGTCGAGATCCCGGCGTCCGGGGCCCGCGGGCTGTCCGCGACCCGGTGGCTGCTCGACACGTCGGCCGCGTCCCGGCTGCCGAACTGACGCTCTCATCCGACGGGGTCCTCGTCGTCGTCCGCCGGTAACCCGGCGGGCGACCGAGGGTCCCGCTCGACCGGTGACCGGGTGACCCGGCATTCGGTGACGATCCGACCGGCACGACGGGGGCTTGCCGTGCTCGTCCCCCGCCGTCCGATTCCCCCGCGCCAATGGTCAGGGTTGCCCGCGCAGCGCCTCATCCGTCGCCCCAATTCGTCTCGGAAACGTTCGTGCTCTTTCCCGTTTTGACGCAGCGACGGACGGTTCGGTTCCCCCGCCCCGCAAGAAAGTTCACGCAGTTCTCGCGGGGCGAAGGAACCCGTCCAGCTACCCGCTGTTGCGCAGCGCGGTCGCCAGCCCGTTCATCGTGAGCTGGATGCCGCGGCGCGTCTGATCACTGTCGTCCCCGGCCCGGTAGCGGCGCAGCAGTTCCACCTGCAGGTGGTTGAGGGGCTCGAGGTACGGGAACCGGTTGTGCACCGACCTCTCCAGACCGGGGTTGTCGGCGAACAGGGTGTCGTTCCCGGTGATCGCCTTGTACATCCGGATGGTCCGCTCGTGTTCCTCGGCGATCTTGCCGAACACCCGTCGGCGGAGTTCCTCGTCGGGAACAAGTTCCGCGTAGCGGGCGGCGAGACCCATGTCGGACTTCGACATCACCATCGCCAGGTTCGACAGCACGGTCCGGAAGAACGGCCACTTCTCGTACAGGCGGGACAGCGTGGCCACCCGCTCGGGGTCGCCCTGCGTCCATTCCTCGAACGCCGCACCCGTGCCGTACCACCCGGGCAGCATGACCCGGGACTGACTCCACGACAGCACCCACGGGATCGCCCGGAGGTCGGAGATGGACGTGGTCTGCTTCCGTGAGGCCGGGCGGCTGCCGATGTTGAGGGCCCCGATCTCCGCGACCGGAGTCGACATCTCGAAGTACTCCACGAATCCGGGTGTCTCGTGCACCAATTCGCCGTAGGCGCGGCGGGCCAGCGCAGCGAGCTCGTCGAGGATGCGGTACGCCGGTTCGGCGTCGTCGCCGAGGCCCTCGACGTCGAGCAGGGTGGCCTCGAGGGTCGCGGCGAGCAGCGTTTCCAGGTTGCGTTGCGCGAGGCGAGGTTCCGCGTACTTGGCGGCGATCACCTCGCCCTGTTCGGTGATCCGCAGCGACCCGGCCACCGCACCGGGCGGTTGCGCGAGGATCGCCTCGTAGCTGGGTCCGCCGCCGCGACCCACGGTGCCGCCGCGACCGTGGAAGAGCCGCAACCGGATTCCCGTCTTGCGGGCAGCGTCCACCAGATCCAGCTCCGCGCGGTACAGCGCCCAGTTGGCCGCCAGGTAGCCGCCGTCCTTGTTGGAATCGGAGTACCCGAGCATCACTTCCTGCGAGTCGCCGCGCGACGTCACCAGGGCCCGGTAGATCGGCACCTCCAGGGTGGCCTCGAGGGTGGCGGCACCCTGCTGCAGGTCCTCGATCGTCTCGAACAGCGGCACGATGCCCACCGGACAGGACGGCGCCTCCCCCGATCCGGGATCGAGCAGACCCACCTCCTTCAGCAGCACCGCGGCCTCGAGCATGTCGCTGACGGAGGTGCACATGCTGATGATGTAGTTGGGCACGGCGCCCGCACCGAGTGTCCGGACCGCGTCGGCGCCTGCCTGGAGGATGGCAAGCTCCTTCGCGGTCAGCTCACTGAACTCCGCGTTCGCGGTGGTCAGTGGGCGCCGGGTGGACAGCTCCGCCGACAGCAACTCCACCCGCTCGTCCTCGGACAGCGACGGGTAGTCGGCGTGCACGCCCGCCCATGCCAGCAGCTCGGCGACGACGGTCTCGTGGACGTCCGAGTTCTGCCGCATGTCCAGTCCGGAGAGGTGGAAACCGAACACCTCCACCGAGTCCCGCAGGTTCGCCAGCCCGTCGTCGGCGATGGTGCCGTCGCCGCCGCGCCGCAGGGAGTCGTCGACGACGTCGAGTTCGTCGAGCATCTGCCGCGGGGTGTCGTAGGGTGCGAGCCCGAGGTCGAGCCCGTGGTCGGGTGCCTCACCCAGAATGCGGTGCGCGGTGGCCGTGAGACGCCCCCGGATACCCCGAATCGCACGCCGGTAGGGCTCGTCGGCGCGGAACGGGGAATCGTCCTGCGACGCCGCGGCCAGGAGGTCGAGCGCGGGGGTGACGGTGACGAGGCGAGCCGACATGGACAGTTCGCGCTCGAGCGTCTCGAGTTCCCCGAGGTGGTGTTCGAGGGCGGTGGCCGCGGCACGGGTGGTGGCCTGCCGGACCACCTCGTCGGTGACGTACGGGTTGCCGTCGCGGTCTCCGCCGATCCACGAGCCGGGGCGCAGTATCGGTTCCCGGCCCAGATCCGCGTCCGGCCACCGCGATCGCAGGGCGCCGCGCAGTTCGGCGTTGATCTTCGGGACGACCTCGAACAGTGCCGCGTCGTAGTACCGCAGGCCGACCTCGATCTCGTCCTGGATCCGCAACCGCGACAACCGGATCAGTGCGGTCTGCCAGAGGGTGAGGATCTGCCGCCGCAGCCGGACGTCGACGTCGGCCGTCTCGGTCTCGGTCAGGGCGGTGCGCTCGCGGTAGCGCATCAGTTCCGTGATCCGGGACTGGGTTTCGAACACCGTCCGGCGGCGGGTCTCGGTGGGATGGGCGGTGATGACCGGCGACACGAGCGCCCCGCGCAACGCGTCCGCGACGACGGTGCTGTCGAGGTGCGCAGCGTCGAGTTTGGCGAACGTGGCGGTCAGGGTGCTGTCGGGGGCGGGTTCACCGGCGGCGACGTGGACGGCACGCCTGCGTTCGCGGTGGATGTCCTCGGCGAGATTGGCCAGCAGGGCGAAGTGGCTGAAGGCCCGGATGACGGGAATGGTGTCGCTCGTGGACACCTGGGTGAACATGTCCGCCAGATCTGCGCGGTCGATCTCGGAACGACGAACCCGGAACGATTCGACCCTGGCCTTCTCGACGAGGTCGAAGACGCTGTCCCCGGCCTGTTCCCGCACTATCTGACCGAGGATGCCGCCCAGGAGCCGAATGTCTTCGCGGAGTGGTTCAGTGGCCTCACGTGGGGTTTCGATCATTCATCCAGTATCGACCGGTGACGGCCCGTCTGCATGATGAAGCCGATCAGCCGAACTTGATCTCCAGGCCGATGCCGATGATCGCGATCAGCCAGATCAGGCCGGTGAAGACGGTGAGGCGGTCGAGGTTCTTCTCGACCACGGTGGAACCGGACAGGCTCGACTGGACGCCGCCGCCGAACAGGCTGGACAGACCGCCGCCCTTACCGCGGTGCAGCAGCACCAGCAGAATCAGCAGCAAGCTGGTGACCACCAGCAGGATATCCAGGAACAGTTCCATGTCTGTCTACGTCCACCCATCCAGTAGGAACAACAACGACCTCGTACACCCTACAGG
>NZ_JBFUGT010000344.1:0-6517 GCF_056402775.1 Rhodococcus sp. P3_B8 | reverse complement strand
GCAGCGCCGTCGCCCACCGGTTTCTCCGGGACACGGTGGCGCGCCGGTCGAGCACCCGGTAACCACCTCGCTCGATCTCGTCGAGAATGCGGGAATACAGCACGAACGCGGTCCGGATACCCGGTTGCACCCGCCGGTCCAGCATCGCGATGCCCGGTTCCGCGTCCCGGTACACCGACCGGGTGACCGAGATCAGGTGGGCGAGGGCCCGCACGATCCGCTGGTCCGTCGTGCCGCTGCGGCGACCGTGCGCGAGAAGTTCGGTGTCGACACCGAACGCGGCCAATTCGTCGGCCGGGAGATAGACCCGGCCCCGATCCAGGTCCTCGCCGACGTCGCGAAGGAAATTGGTCAGCTGGAACGCCTCACCGAGAGCCGCAGCGTGCGGTTCGGCATCGGCGACGGGCCCGGTGGTTCCGAGGACGGGCAGCATCTGCAACCCGATCACGACGGCCGATCCGTACATGTACGTCCGGAGTTCGGTCATGGTGCCGTACTCGGACCGATGCTCGGCAGTCCCCGGAACATCCATCCGCATGGACTGCAGGAACGCGAAGAAGTAGTCGTGGGGGATGTCGAAAGACGCGACGGTGTCGAGGAACGCGGGAAGGACCCGCCGCATCTCCCGTGAACACGCATCCGGCCCGACCGCGGTCCGGTCGGTGAAGCCGAGTCGCAGTACCGCGTCGATCCGATCGAGTTCGGCGGCGCAGCCGCCGGCCGTCCGGCCGGGATCGACGTCCACGATGTCGTCGACCGTGCGGGCGAACCCGTACAGGGAATGCACGGCGGCGCGGCGGCGCTCGGGAAGGAGCCGGGTCGCGAGATGGTAGGTGCGACCGTGCTCCGCCGTCACCGCGCCGCAGTACCGGTAACTGTCGGCCAGCTCGGTCATCAACCGGTCATTCGACGCGCGGCGACGACGCGGCACCCGCGAGGTCGGCGGTGCGCTGTTCCTCGACGGGCCGAGGTGTGCGCAGGCGCAGCGGGTCGACCGTGCGGAGCGACACGGCCGCGACGACCGCGGCGAACGTTGCGAGCACGACGTGCGGGAACGTGTAGAGGCCGATCGAACCGTCGGGCTGGAAGACCAGCATCAACCAGGTGGACAACCCGACGAGGATCATCAGGGTCCGGGTCGACAACGCGAAGCCGGCTGCGATGGCGATCGGCCACGAGTAGTACCAGGGCAGCGCGGCGGGCGACAGGATCACGATCGCGACCAGGACGATGAGGATTCCGAGAATCGCGTCACGCTCGGTCTTCCGGTAGCGCCACCAGGCCGCCAGCACGATCGCGACCAGCGCCACCGCGCAGATCGGGCGGGTGATGGCGAGCACCTCACCCAGCCGCAGTTCCGCGAACCACGACGTTCCGACGGTCACGATGTGGGCGAGGATCGTCGGCAGCGACAACCAGTTGATGATCTTGTTCGAACCGGACAGCGCGGTCATCCAGCCCAGTCCGACACCGGCGACGGCGGATGCGGCCGCGAAGATGGCCACGAACACGGCGAACCCTGCGCCCGCGGTCTTCGCGAACGACGCGAGCGGCGACGCGGGTGTGCGCCCCTCCGCCTCGGCCTTCTCCTTCTCGTGGAGCATCCAGATCCACACCATGAAGGGCAGCGCGGCGCCTGCGGTCGCCTTGATCGCGACCGCGACGGCGACGAGGGCGATCCCGGCGAGATGGCGACGTTCGAGGACGAGCGCGATGCCGGCGATCATCAGGCCGACCATCAGCAGCTCGTTGTGCACCCCGCCGATGAGGTGGACGAGGACCAGCGGATTGAGCACGGCGAGCCACAGGGCGATCGCCGGATTGCCGCCGAGGTGCCGCGCGAGGTGTGGAACCCCCCACACCATCAGCGCGAGTCCGGGCAGCATCGTCACGCGCAGAAGCATCGTCCCGGCGATCACGTTGTCGCCGGTCAGCCCCGTGATCCCCTGACTGAGGAGCAGGAACAGCGGACCGTACGGCGCGGTGGTGGTGGTCCACACGTTGCTGACGTTGTCGAGGAGGACTCCCGGGTTGACCACCGGCCCGAYGGCGTACGGGTCGAACCCGTCACGCAGGAGCGCACCCTGCGCCAGGTAGGAGTAGGCGTCGCGGCTGAACATCGGCACTGCGAGGAGCAGCGGCGCCGTCCACACCGGGACGATCATCCGCAACTGCCGGAGGGTGACGTCGCCGCCGAGCGTGGCACGACCCAACCGCACCCAGGCCGTGATCATCGCGACCACACCCACCCAGACGATGACCGTCGACAGGATCTGACCGTGACCGAACCGGAGCCACGACAGGTGCATCGCCTCGAGGAGTGGGTCCTCGCGACGGACGCTGCCCGCACCGAAACCACCGAACGTGATCATCACGGCGCCCACGAAACCGAGGATGGCAGCGTGCCCCTCCGGGCTGCGGAGGAAGTCGGCCGTGGTCTGGGGCCACGACCGCTGCGGCGTGGTCGTCGCAGCGGCGACGGTCGCCTGCCGGGCAGAGGACGTCATGAGTGCARATTCCTCCCCCGAGGTGAGTTCGGTTGCGGTCGGTGCGCTCATCGGCGTGCGCATCGCATGGTCGAGGACCCAGTTTAATTGCTGCCGGCACCAGTTCCCGCCACGCCTCGCCCTATCCTCCCGCACTTGATGCTTCCGTGGGTCTTTCCGCGCTTCGTGCTGCGGTGGGCCCGGTGATGCGGGCGGCCGCGAGCTTCCCCGACAGCAGGACGGTCGGAACTCCGACGCCCGGAACGGTGCCGGAACCGGCGAGCACGACGTTGTCCAGGCCTCTGACCAGGTTGGGGCGCCGGAACGGTCCGGTCTGCCGGAACACGTGCGCCGCCGCGAAGGGGCTGCCCGCCGCCATGCCCTTGCCGAGCCAGGTGAGGGGGGTGTCGACACGGTCGATCGTGAAATGCTCCGCGATCCCGCGGTACCCGCGCGTCTCGAGTTCGCGCAGCAGTTCGTTCACGTACGGGCCGGTCAGCGACGACCACTCCAGCGGTGCGCTGTGCAGGTTCGGGCAGGGCGCCAGCACCGACAGCGGTTCCGAGGGAATCCCCGAGCGGTCCAGGACGAGGCCCGGATCCGACAGGGCGGGCCGGGTGATCAGCAGCGACGGGTCCGTCATCAGCCGTCCGCGCCCCGCGCGGGCGGTGATCTCCGCGAACGTCCGCTTCCACGCGTGACCGAAATCGATGGTGTGGTGTCGTTGGGCGGCCCACTGCGACGCGACCGCGGTGGGGACGGTCCCGTGCAGGACCACGGCGGACGGCGACACCCGCACCCGCCGGGGGGTCCGGCGTGTCACCGGGCGGAGCAGTGCGTCGACGACGGCGGTGTCCGGGGTGAGCACCAGCGCGTCGCAGTCGATGCGGTCACCCGCCGCCGTGACGACGGCGCCGACGCGGTCGCCGGTTCGCTCGAGTGCCGCGACCTCGGTGTCGAACCGGATCTCGCCACCTGCTGTGGTGAGGGCATCGGCGAGGGCGAGCGCGATCGAGCGCATCCCGCCGCGGGGGAAGTAGACACCGAGCGAGGTGTCCATGTGGGCGATCGCGCCGTACACCGCGAGGGCGTCGGCGGGCGCGACCCCGGCGTACAGGGCCTGGAACGTGAAGATCCGGCGGAGTCTCGGATCGGTGATCGTGCGGTCGACGCGGGCGCCGAGCCTGCCGAACCCGCCCAGGGCGGTGAGCGTCAGCAGATCCCGCGCGGCCGCGGGGGACGAGACGAGATCCAGCGGCGAGTCGAAGTTCGCATCCATGAACCGGTGGTATTCGGCATCGAAGATCCGGCCGAGCCAGCGCCGCAGCCGCAGGTACCTGGCCGACTCCTCCGGCCCGCACACCCGGCTGACCTCGGCGACCATCGCGTCGGGATCGGAGTGCACGTCCAGCGAGGAACCATCGGCGAACCGCGCGTGATACGCCGGCGCCAGCCGCTCCAGGACGAGCGGCGGCCGGGTGGACGCGAAATCCGCGCCGACGGCGGCGAGGGCCTCGCCGACCAGTTCGGGCATCGTGAGGACGGTGGCACCGTTGTCGATGTCGTAGCCGGGACCACGGTAGGTGCCGACCCGGCCGCCCGGCGACGACTCCCGTTCGAGGACCGTGACCCGCCGGCCCGATCCGGCGAGGTGCAGAGCGGCCGAGAGACCGGCGAGACCCGCACCGACGACCACGACGTGATCGGTGCGGCCGGGAACCGTCCGGAGCGCGCGGGCCATCCCCGGACCCTCAGTAGTCGCGGCGCGTCGCGGCGACGGCCATCTCGGTGAGCTGCTGCTTCGCCTCGGCGGTGGCGGTGCTCGCCGCCAGCGTCGACAGCGCGTTCCCGACGAGTTCCTCGATCTGCTTCTCCACGTCCGCGACAGCGCCGAGCGACGTGATCGTGGTCCGGAGGGTGTCCACGTCCGAATCGGACAGATCGGTGCCGATGCCTTCGCGGAGGAGTTCGGCCGCCGCGGGGTCTTCGGCGTCGGCGCGCTGCAGCGACATCGCGAAGAGGACGGTTCGTTTGCCCGCCCGGAGGTCGTCGCCGGAGGGTTTCCCCGTCACGGCCGGATCGCCGAACACGCCGAGCAGGTCGTCGCGGAGCTGGAAGGCGATACCGATGTCGGTGCCGAATCGGCGGTACGCCGAAACCAGGGTGTCGTCGGCGCCTGCGAGCGCCGCGCCGAGGTGCAGGGGCCGCTCGATGGTGTACGCCGCCGTCTTGTACCGATTCACCTTCATGGCGGCGTCGATCGACTCGTCCGCCCGGGCCTCGTTGCTGATGTCGAGGAACTGCCCCCCGAGCACCTCGGTGCGCATCGCGGACCAGATGGGGGAGATGCGGGCCGACGCGTCCGGGGTGATGCCGGAGTCGCGGATCATGTCGTCGGCCCAGGCCAGCGCGAGGTCGCCGAGGAGGATCGCGACGCTCTCGCCGAAGTGAGCGGAATCACCGCTCCACGCCCCGGCGCGGTGCTGTTCCGCGAACTCGACGTGGACGGTCGGGAACCCGCGGCGCGTCGTGGAGGCGTCGATGATGTCGTCGTGGACCAGCGCGCAGGCCTGAACCAGTTCCAGCGCAGAGCAGGCGCGGAGCACGGGTCCGGCGTCGGGGCCGCGCGCGTCGCCGCCCGCCCCGAGCCAGCCGGTCCACGCGAAGGCCGGGCGGACCCGCTTGCCTCCGCGCAGGACGAAGTCTTCGAGCGTGGTCACGGCCTCGCGGTAACCACCACCCACGGAGTCGACGAGGTCCTGCCGGCTGGTGAAGAAGTCGCGAAGCGCATTTTCGACCTCGGCCGCGAGGGCGGCGGGGCGCGTTCCAACGGACAGTGTTGCCTCCAGGATCGAATTCTCGCGTGCGCGCCGAGACCGGCGACAGGCGTCGACACCACCATAGTGGGCGCCCTCCCGGGTGGCCGGATACCCGGATCCCGCCGCCCGCGCAGACGCAGTGGGTGCATTGCCCCGGGCACTACCTATGCTGGACGGGTGACATTCGATTCCGTCAGGGGGCGGGCCAGCGAAGGTTGGGTGACCCGCACTCCGTCCATCGTCGACCGGATCCGGTCGTCCAGCGACGGACGGGTCCCCTTTTCCGTCGAGTTCTCGCCGCCGCGTGACGAGGCCGCCGAGGCTCGCCTGTGGCGTGCCGTCCGGGAGTTCGAGCGGATGGGTCCAGCCTTCGTGTCCATGACCTACGGTGCGGGCGGGTCGACGCGGGACCGCACGGTCCGCGTCACCGGGCAGCTCGCCGAGGAGACCACCCTCCTGCCGGTCGCGCACCTCACGGCCGTGTCGCACAGTGTCGACGAACTGCGGTCGATGGTCGGCGCCTACGCCGACCGCGGAATCAGCAACATCCTGGTCCTGCGCGGCGACCCGCCCGGTGACCCGCTGGGCGAGTGGGAGAAGCATCCGGACGGAGTCGAGTACGCCGAGGACCTCGTCCGGCTCGTTCGCGACCTCGGCGACTTCCATGTGGGCGTCGCGTCGTTCCCGGAAGGCCACTACCGGGCGCCCGATCTCGCGCACGACACCCGGTACCTGGTGTCGAAGCTGCGGGCAGGCGCCGAGTACTCGATCACCCAGATGTTCTTCGACGTGGACGACTACCTGCGGCTACGCGACCGGGTGTCGGCGTACGACCCCGAACAGGGCGCCAAGCCGATCATCCCCGAGATCATGCCGATCACGTCGCTGCGGTCGGTCCGCCGCGTGCTCGAACTGTCGGGGTCGCGTCTCCCGGCGCACCTCGAGAACCGTCTCGCCGCGGCTGCCGGGGACGGTCCGGAGGAGAACCGCGCCGCCGTGCGCGAGATCGGCATCGACGTCGCAACCGAGATGAGCGAACGCCTCATCGCGGAGGGCGCACCCGGCCTGCACTTCATCACCCTCAACTTCGCGCGCGCCACGAGCGAGGTGCTGGCCCGGCTCGGCGACAAGGTCGGGTCGGGTGTGGCGGATCCCGCCGCGGTCACCCCGGCGCGGGTCAGCTGAGGCTCCGCCCCTTCCACCGGGTGCGCC
>NZ_JBFUGT010000343.1:0-6541 GCF_056402775.1 Rhodococcus sp. P3_B8 | reverse complement strand
GTACACGGACAGGCAGACGAAGAACGCCGCGGTGTTCGGGCTGAAACCGAGGGCGCCACCGGCGACCGCGATGGTCGCGAGCCCGAGCTGCAGCGCCGATCTGCTGGAGAATCGGCGGGCCAGGTGCTCGGCGAGGACGCTTCCCGCCCCGGCGATGAGGGACACCGTCACGACCGCGACCACGATGACCGTGTCGTCGAACCCGAATCGGTCCTGGTACTGCGGCAGTTGTGTGAGGACGGCCGCGAGGAGAAAACCCTGCAGACCGAATGCGCCCGCCGCGGCGATCCGTGCCGGGCGGTGGTCCGCGGACACGTCTGCGCGTGGTGAATCCGTCATGGGAGTCGGCCTTCGGTAGAGGACATCCGATCGATTGGGCGAGTGTCCAATACTTTGCGGGGATGTGCAGCGTTCTCCGAGGCGGCGGGCGAAAATGTCCGAAAGTGGGGTGTGAGGGGCCCGGAACAAGACTGAGCCCCAGCCTTGGATGGGGGGTCATGGCTGGGGCTCATTGCCATCGGGGGGGTGGATGGCAAGTTCGACGATACATGAGGAATTCCTCACGTTCCAGATGCAGTGGTAACGATTTCGTCACCCGCCCGTCACCGGTGGTCGGCTCGACACCGTGAACCGGGGTTGTCTCTGCGGACGGTTGTCGCTTACAGTGTCGTCCATGCAGCGCATTCTCGTAGTTCTCCGCCGTAGCGGGGTCTGATACGGACCGACCCCTCGCTGCGGGTCGTTGAGCTACGCGTTGGTCCTCCCTTCTTTCAGGAAGACCACGAGAATGAGTACCACCACTTCTTTCGCTTCATCCTTCCCCTCGTCGACACCGGCCGTCGATCCATTCGCCGCGCGCCACGGAAAGTCGCTGCCACGGGAACTCCGCACCGAATCCGCCGGAATGGCGTGGTCCGCGTTCGAGGCCGTCTACGCGCCGTCCACCGGACCGTTCCGTCTGGGCAGTTGGTCGGAAACGAAGACCGGCCCCGGGATGTGGGATTTCGAAGCGACACTCGGTATCGGCGAATCGATCTGCAAGACCGCTGCGAGCGCGCCCGGCCCGGTGGCCGCCATGACCTCGATGCTGTACGACGCGGGGTGTGCGATGGAGATCCTGTCTTTTCATCAGCACGAGATCGGGCACCGCACCGCGACATTTCTGCTCTGCGAGCGCGACGGCATCCGGCGCTGGGCGATGGGAATCGGTGAATCCCACACGGAATCGACTCTGCGCGCGATGATCTCCGGCGCCAACCGGCTCCAGCCCGCCTGACACCCGGACAACAGTTCAGCCCCGGTCGAGGGACCGGGGCTGAACTGTCGTGAACTGTTCGGTTGAAAGTGAACTGGTGCGCGATACTGGGATTGAACCAGTGACCTCTTCCGTGTCAGGGAAGCGCTCTCCCGCTGAGCTAATCGCGCGGGATGGAGAAAAGAGAGCGGACGACGGGATTCGAACCCGCGACCCCAACCTTGGCAAGGTTGTGCGCTACCAGCTGCGCCACGTCCGCATTCGTGAAAGCCCCCGGGCTGGGGGCCGTCACTGGTCGAGCAAGTAAAACAGTCGTGCATCTATCATCTATCTCGGTGCGCGATACTGGGATTGAACCAGTGACCTCTTCCGTGTCAGGGAAGCGCTCTCCCGCTGAGCTAATCGCGCGAGGTGGAGACGGGAATCGAACCCGTGTGCACGGCTTTGCAGGCCGTTGCCTCACCACTCGGCCACTCCACCGTGAAGGTTGAGTCCAACCTCTCGAGCGGACGACGGGATTCGAACCCGCGACCCCAACCTTGGCAAGGTTGTGCGCTACCAGCTGCGCCACGTCCGCATGCACCGTGTAACTCGCGGAGAATGTTCTCCGTGGTGCGGTTGAGAACATTAGCCGACCATCCGCGATAGTTACAAATCTGCAGGTCAAGGCGTCAGACGGTGAACTACGCATGAACGACGCCGGGTCGCGGACGTGCCGCGGGCAGGGGTCGACACGAATCCCAACGACGTGATTTTCGTTCGGCCGCTCGGTCGTGTTAATGTTCCAACTCGTTCGAGCGTGAGTGTTTGGCGCGCTTCGGTCCCGTGGCTCAGTGGAAGAGCGTCCCGTTCACACCGGGGAGGTCGCTGGTTCGATCCCAGCCGGGACCACAGAGAAGAAGAGGGCGTTTCCGAAATCGGAAACGCCCTCTTCTTTTTCGTGTGCGCACCCGAATAATCGGTTGTTCCGGCTCTGCGGCGCGGCGGACAATGAACTCAGCCGGCCGAAATTCCCCGGGTGATCCGCGATCGAAGGACTGAGTCCCATGTTCCCCGTGAGGCTGGAAGGCACCACCGCGCCCACCTTGATGTGGGCGGAAGAGTGGACCATCGAGCAGACAGCGTTGCAGCAGCTGCGGAACATGGCCGACCTGCCGTGGGTGCACGGGGTGCGGGTCATGCCCGACGTCCATGTCGGCAAGGGGGCGACGGTCGGTTCCGTCATCGCGATGCGGGAGGCGGTCGCCCCGGCGGCGGTCGGCGTCGACATCGGGTGCGGGATGACGGCGGTCCGAACTGATGTGACCGCGAGCGATCTGCCCGACAGCCTGCGCTCGATGCGCTCGCGCATCGMGCGCGCGGTGCCGGTCGGGTTCGCCATGCACGAGCGTTCGGTGAACGTCGGCGCACTGGACGTCACGGACGCCGGGGGAGTGAAGAAGGGTTGGCACCGCTTCTGGCAGGAATTCGGTGACCTGCATTCGGGTGTCCAATCCCGCGAATCCAAGGCGATGAAGCAGATCGGGACGCTCGGCGGCGGCAACCACTTCATCGAGGTGTGCCTGTCGGACGCCGACGAGGTCTGGCTGATGCTCCACTCCGGGTCGCGCAACATCGGCAAGGAGCTGGCGGAGCGGCACATCGCGGTGGCGCGGGCGTTGCCGCACAACCAGCGCCTGGTCGATCGCGATCTCGCGGTGTTCCTCGCAGGCAGCAAGGAGATGGACGCGTACCGCCACGACCTGACGTGGGCGCAGGAGTACGCGGCCCGTAACCGTGCCGTCATGCTCACGTTGGTGATGCAGGCATTCCGGCAGGCCCTGCCCGGCAGGCCGGTCCGATTCGACGAGCCGATCTCCTGCCACCACAACTATGTGTCGGAGGAGATCATCGACGGCGAGCCGATGCTCGTCACCCGCAAGGGCGCGATCCGGGCCGGCCGGGGTGATCTCGGACTCATCCCCGGATCCATGGGCACCGGTTCCTACGTGGTGCGTGGCCTGGGCTCCGAGTTGTCCTTCAATTCGGCCTCGCACGGGGCGGGACGGACGATGAGCCGCACGAAGGCGAAGAAGCGCTTCACCGTCGACGACCTCGTGCGGCAGACGTCCGGAGTCGAATCGCGTAAGGACGTGGGCGTGATCGACGAGATCCCCGGCGCCTACAAGGACATCGAGCAGGTGATCGAAGCGCAGGCCGACCTCGTCGAGGTCGTTGCCCACCTGCGGCAGGTCGTCTGTGTGAAGGGATGACCCGCGGGCGGTGCGGCGGTGCGACGACGCGCCGCCGCAGGTCGCGGTCGGTAGGCTGGAGCGGTGACTAGCGGAGAAGCTCGGCCGGGACCCGCGCCCGAGAGCGTGGACGTGGACGACTCGGATCTGTCCCCGTTCCAGGAAGCGGAGAGCCGGTGGCATCGGTGGCGCGCGCACATCGCCGCGCGGCCGAGCCTCAACCTGGCGTACCGCATCGCGGTGGGGGTGATCGGCGCTCTGGTGCTGGCCGCCGGCATCCTCGCGATTCCCTATCCGGGCCCAGGCTGGCTGATCGTGTTCGCGGGACTCGGGATCCTCGCATCCGAGTTCGCGTGGGCCCACCGGCTGCTGCACTACGCGCGGCAGCGCTRCGACAAGTTCATGCACTGGTTCTCGCGGCAGTCGCTGGTGGTCAAGGGGGCGGGCGCGCTGCTGACATGTGTCGTCGTCCTCGCCACGCTGTGGTTGCTCGGGACGTTCGGTCTCGTCGGAACGTGGATCGGCCTCGACTACCCGTGGCTGGAGAGCCCGCTCTAGCCGGACGCATGGTTGGGTGTGACTGCTGGGCCGATAACATGGGCTGGCACATTCACCATGTCTGCACCGCACACCTCACCTAGGAGAACATCGCCGTGAGCACCCCCGCATCCGCCGCCCCAGCCGCCCTCGTCCGGGTGCCCGCGGGGACTACGGCCGGTACAGCGGTTCGGGAGGCCGGCTACCCGAGCAAGGGTCCGGACGTCGTCGTCGTGGTCCGTGACGCCGAGGGCCAGCTCAAGGACCTGTCCTGGGTGCCCGACACCGACGTCGAGGTCGAGCCGGTCGCGTCGAACACCGACGACGGCCGCAGCGTCATCCGTCACTCCGCCGCCCACGTGCTCGCGCAGGCCGTCCAGCAGGAATTCCCCGAGGCGAAACTGGGCATCGGCCCGCCGATCAAGGACGGCTTCTACTACGACTTCGCCGTCGATCGCCCGTTCACCCCCGAGGACCTCGCGAGCCTCGAGAAGCGGATGAAGAAGATCATCAAGGGGTCGCAGCGGTTCTCCCGCCGCGTCGTCGAGTCGCTCGAGGACGCGCGCGCCGAGCTGGCGAAGGAGCCCTTCAAGCTCGAACTCATCGACGACAAGTCGGGAATCGACGATCCGGAGATCATGGAGGTGGGCGGCAACGAGCTGACCATCTACGACAACCTGGACCCGCGGACCGGCGAGAAGGTATGGGGAGACCTGTGCCGCGGCCCGCACATCCCCACCACCAAGCACATCCCGGCGTTCAAGCTCACCCGCAGCTCGGCGGCGTACTGGCGCGGTAATCAGGACAACGCCGATCTCCAGCGCATCTACGGCACCGCGTGGGAGTCGGCGGAGGCGCAGGACCACCACCTGGAACTGCTCGCCGAGGCGGAACGTCGCGACCACCGCAAGCTGGGGTCCGAACTCGACCTGTTCAGCTTCCCCGACGAACTCGGCTCCGGACTGCCCGTGTTCCATCCGCGGGGCGGAATCATCCGCACCGAGATGGAGGACTACTCCCGCAAGCGGCACGTCGAGGAGGGGTACGAGTTCGTCAACACCCCCCACATCACCAAGGGGCACCTCTACGAGGTGTCAGGTCACCTGGACTGGTACCGCGACGGCATGTTCCCGGCGATGCACATCGACGAGGAGCTGAACGAGGACGGCACCGTGCGCAAGCCGGGCCAGGACTACTACCTCAAGCCGATGAACTGCCCGATGCACAACCTGATCTTCCGCTCCCGCGGCCGGTCGTACCGCGAGCTGCCGTTGCGGCTCTTCGAGTTCGGTTCCGTGTACCGGTACGAGAAGTCGGGTGTCGTCCACGGACTCACCCGCGTGCGCGGCATGACCCAGGACGACGCGCACATCTACTGCACCCGAGAGCAGATGCGTGACGAACTGGCGACCACCCTGCAGTTCGTGCTCGGCCTGCTGAAGGACTACGGACTCGACGACTTCTACCTCGAGCTGTCCACCAAGAACCCGGACAAGTTCGTCGGCGACGACGCCGTGTGGGACGAAGCGACGGCGACGCTCGCCGAGGTCGCGGAGTCGTCGGGGCTGAACCTCGTTCCCGATCCGGGCGGCGCCGCGTTCTACGGACCGAAGATCTCGGTGCAGGTGCAGGACGCCCTGGGCCGCACCTGGCAGATGTCGACCATTCAGCTCGACTTCAACCTGCCGGAGCGTTTCGACCTCGAGTACACGGCCAACGACGGCACCAAGCAGCGTCCGGTCATGATCCACCGGGCCCTGTTCGGTTCCATCGAACGGTTCTTCGGTGTGCTCACCGAGCACTACGCGGGTGCGTTCCCGGCGTGGCTGGCGCCCGTCCAGGTGGTCGGCATCCCGGTCGCCGAGACGTTCGCCGACCACCTCTTCGACGTGGTGAAGCGGCTGAAGGCGGCCGGTATCCGCGCCGAGGTCGACGCGAGCGACGACCGCATGCAGAAGAAGATCTTCAACAACACGGCGCAGAAGGTGCCGTTCATGTTGCTGGCGGGTGCGCGCGACGTCGAGGCGGGCGCCGTCAGCTTCCGATTCCGGGACGGCACCCAGGTCAACGGGGTGCCCGTGGACGACGCCGTGCGCATCGTCACCGAGTGGATCGGCCGCCGCGAGAATGCCTCGCCGACGGCGGAACTGCTGCAACCCGGTAAGGAAGGGTGACGCACATGACCGGAGGTGACGACGTGACGGCCGACGAGATGCTCGGCGGCCCCGGCCGCCTCGTGGACCGCGGCCCCGGCGAACCCGATCACCTCCAGCGGATCTGGTCGCCGCACCRCATGTCGTACATCGCCGAGGCGCCGAAGTCGCGGGACACCCCGAACGAGCCGTTCATCGACATCCCGAAGATGGACGACGAGGACGGGTTGATCGTCGCCCGGGGTGAGCACGTCTACGCGGTGCTCAACCTGTACCCGTACAACCCGGGGCACCTGATGGTCGTTCCCTACCGCAAGGTCGCGGCGCTCGAAGACCTGACGGAGGAGGAAAGCGCCGAGTTGATG
>NZ_JBFUGT010000342.1:0-6599 GCF_056402775.1 Rhodococcus sp. P3_B8 | reverse complement strand
GGCTGGGTGTCGGGCGGAGCCTGTCACTGCGGCCGATGCGGGCGGTCGGGCGGGTGTCCTATTCCTGGTACCTGTGGCACTGGCCGGTCTTGCTGCTCGCGCCGATCGTGCTCGGCCGCTCGCTCGACCTGACCGACCGTCTGGCGATGGTCATGGTGTCCGCGGGTCTGGCCGGCCTGACACTGGTCCTGGTCGAGAATCCCGTGCGCTTCGCTGCCCCGCTGCGTCGCTCGGCCTCGCGCAGCCTCGTGCTCGGCGGTGCCGTCACCGTCATCGCTGTCTGTGCGGCACTGGTGCTGCTGGTGGCGCGGCCGGTTCCGGTCGGACACGGAGCCGCGGCCGCGGCCCTCACCGTCTCTGCGCCGGCCGGATCGGCGCCTCCCGCAGTCGATCCGCGGGACGCCGCGGTCAACGACATGACCGCACAGGTGCAGGCGGCGGTCGCGGAATCAGCAGGGCTGCAATCGGTCCCGTCGAATCTGTCACCGCCGCTCGCCGACGCGCCGGCAGACAAGCCGGAGGTGTTCGTCAACGGCTGCGTGCGGTCGTGGCTCGAAGTGGGTCAGGACGAGTGCGCGTCGGGGGCCGTGGCGTCTCCGACGACGGTGGCGCTGGTCGGAGACTCGCATGCCGCGATGTGGGCCCCGGCATTCGAATCGGCCGCCGAGCAGAAACAGTGGCGGCTCGAGACGATGGGCAAGGTCACCTGCCCGCTTCTCGACCTCCCACTCACCAGCCCCTACCTCGGGCGGGAATACACCGAGTGCGAGCAGTGGCGCGGCGAGATCGTCGACCGTTTGCGGACCGAACGGCCCCGGTTGGTCGTGCTGAGCATGTCCCGGCGCTACGGCGCCGATTTCGGTTTCACCGTGTACGGCCAGGCCTGGCTCGACAGCCTGACCCGGCTGGTCACCGAACTCCGGGCCACGGGCGCGGCCGTCCTCGTCCTCGGACCGATCCCGGATCCGCAGTCGACGGTGCCGACATGTCTGTCCGCCCACCTGGACGACGCGACCGCCTGCTCACCACCACGGCCGGTCGCGGTGAACGACGCCGGCGTCGCGGCCGAGGCCACGGCCACCGCCGTAGGCGGCGGGCGGTACGCCGACCTCACCTCCCTGTTCTGCACCACCGAGCGCTGTCCCGTCATCGTCGGCAACGACCTCGTGTACCGCGACGACAACCACCTGACCCTCGAACACGCTCAGGCACTCTCGCCCGTCGTCGCCGCGCTGGCCGACCGGGCACTCGCACCGGGCTGACCGGTTGCGACGGTTCCTGCAATCACATCCGGTTCGGGTGTCACATTCGGCCGGTGGCCGGTGTCTCATGCCGAGAGCACGACAACCGGAGGAGGAATCATGGCCAGCAGTACCCGGATCCCGAAGGCCGAGCTGACCGGCATCTACGGCGCGATCGTCAAGCGGACGTCCCGCAAGATGCTCGGCGAGGTAGCCGAACCGGTCGAGGTCGCGTGGCACAACCGGAAGGTGCTGAACTTCAGCTTCAGCGTCGGCCGCCAGGCACGGAAGTGGGATCAGTGTGACGAGAACCTGAAGTCGTTCGCCCACATGGCGGTGGCCTGCCTGGTCGGATGCAGCTTCTGCCTGGACTTCGGCTACTTCCACGCCCACAACGAGGGGCTCGATCTGACCAAAGCACGCGAGGTGCCCCGCTGGCGCCAGTCGGACGTGTTCACCCCGCTGGAGCGGGATGTGCTCGAGTACGCCGAAGCGATGACCCAGACCCCGCCGACGGTCACCGACGAAATGTCGGCCAGGCTGCTCGAGGCACTCGGCCCGGCCGCGCTGGTGGAACTGACCGCGTTCGTCGCGCTGGCGAATCTCATGACACGCACCAACACCGCGCTCGGCATCGAATCACAGGGCTTCGCGACGGCGTGTGGCCTCGAGCCCCTCGCCGCACCCACGACGACATGAGCGACGTCGAAATATCAGCCGACGTCGTACGACAGAACGAATTCGTAGCCGCTGTCGCCGGGTCCTGCGATGGACAGGTCCGCGCTGCCGCGTAGGTCGATCAGACCGCCGGTGCCCATACCCGGCACCACCTCGATCCGGGCCGACACCGAACCCTGGTCCTGGCTGCCGATGTGCTGGAACACGCACGTCCCGTCGTGCCCGCCGATCGAGCCCTCGAAACGCTCGAGGCCGAGCACCGGCGCGGCATCGGCCTTGTACGCGATCAGGTAGACCACTGTGCTCGTTCCCTCGATGTCCCCGGAGTACGAGTACGCGACGGTCGCTCGGTTGGCACCGCGAGTGGGGTAGTAGGTGTCGCCGGCGGTCGTGCCTTCGCCGTCGATGTCGACGATTGCCGATTCCGACCACGCGGCGATGGAGAACTTGCCTCGTGCAGTGTGTGAGTAGCTCATGACACGTGACTCTAGGTACGAGGCAGCGTGGCGTTCTTGAACATTCGCGACACTAGGATGAGCGAATGTCGACTGTGCCAGGACACCCCGAGGCGATCGTCCGCCCGACGGCCGCCACACCGGGGTTCGAGGTCGAACGGGTCGCTCCCCGAGAGGCTTTGGCCGAGTTCGTCGACTACCACTGGCTGGTGAGGTGGTCGGTGCCGAAGCCCCATCGACAGCAGGTGGTGCCCCAGCCCCGCGTTCATGTCGCTGCCGAGGACGGACAGTTGCTGGTGCACGGGATCTCCCGGTCGCCGTTCTACCGAACACTGACCGGGAACGGCCACGTGCTGGGAGCCGCCTTCCACGCCGGAGGGTTCCGGCCTCTGCTGAAGGGCAGCGTCGGCGCGATCTCGGGAACCGTCCAGCCCGGACGGCATCTGCTCGCCGGTGACGATCGCCCGGTCGCGGAGCGGATCCTCGCCGGCACGGACAGCGCGGAGATGATCGACACCTTCGAGCAATACCTTCTCCGCACCGATCCCGTTCCGGATCCGACGGGACGGGAGATCACAGCCCTGGTGGGCGACGCCCAGTGCAACCGCGACATCGTCCGGGCAGACCAGCTCGCCGCACACGCCGGCTGCAGCCTGCGCACCCTGCAACGGCTGTTCACCGAGTACGTCGGCATCGGCCCGAAGTGGGTGATCCAGCGATTCCGCATCCTCGACGCGGCCGGCGCCGCCCACTCGGGCGAGAGGATCGACTGGTCGGCGCTCGCCTACGAACTGGGGTTCAGCGACCAGGCGCACCTGACCCGGGTCTTCACTCACGTGGTCGGGACACCACCGGCTACCTATCAGCGCACGCACGGCCTGCTGTAGCGCGGCCGGACTCGGTTCACTTCGCGAAGCCGAGCCCCCGCTCCGCGAGTTCCTCCTCGAGGATTCGGATCGCCTTCGGTCCGACGCCGTGGATATTCAACAGTTCCTTGGCGGTGACCGTCGTCAGTTGATCGAAACGCGTATAGCCGTGGGACGCGAGCTCACGACGGGAGACCTTCCCCATGCTCGCCGGAAACTCTGTCTGACCCGTTGTGTCGGAAGACGACATGTCCGTCCTTTCTACTCGTTGTGATCGGCGTGCAGGTGGGCACGCTCCCCGTCGTGGTCGAAGATCGTGAGGATCTCGACGGGACCGTCGTGGGCGCCGATCGAGTGCGGCACCATGGTCGAGAACTCCGCTGCGGCACCGGCTTCGATAAGTATGGTTCGCTCACCGAGCTGCAGGCGGGCCGTCCCCGATAACACCGTGAACCACTCGTGGCCGGGGTGCACACTCACATGCTCCGGGCCGGCGGGCCGATCGGGGGTGATGCGCATCTTCGCCACGGTCGCGCCGTGGAGCGCGCGTTCACGGGACAGCAGCCAGATCGTCAGGCCTCGCGTGTGTTCGGGTTGCGGCCGGATCACCACGTCCTCGTCCTCGACGGACTCGACGAGCTGATCGAGCGTGGTGCCGAGGGCCCGCGCGATCGGGACCAGTTGGTCGAGGGCGATCCTGCGGTGGCCGGTCTCGATGCGGCTCAGCGTGGACGGACTGAGAAAGCAGCGCGCAGCGAGCACGTCCAGTGACCAGCCGCGGGCCAGCCGAAGCCCCCTGATGCGTTGACGGATCACGCTGTCCAACCCGACTTCTTGCGTCATAGGCAAGAGTGTATGCGTGCAACGCAGGATGTGGCTAGCCTGGAGCCATGACACAGCATTCCCATCACCACAGCGGGCACACTCCCGAGCACGAGGCGGCGCTCGCGGATCTACTGGACCTGGACGCCGAGGTGTTCGGGTCCTACCTGGATTCCGTGGCCGAATGGGTCGGACAGCGCACCCGAGAGACCCCGCGCCGCGTCGTCGACGTGGGGGCAGGCACGGGCGTCGGCAGCCTGACCCTGGCTCGGCAATTCCCCACGGCAGAGGTGATCGCGATCGACAGGTCCGAGGTGATGCTCACGCGCCTGCGCACGGCCGCGCACGGGCAGGGACTGGCCGGCCGAGTGAGCGTCGTGCACGCCGATCTGGATGTCGCCTGGCCCGCAGTCGACGCGGCGGACGTCGTGTGGGCAGCCTCCTCGTTGCACGAGGTCGCCGACCCCGACCGGGTGCTCCAGGACATGTACGGTGCGCTGAATACCGGCGGCGTGCTGGTGGTCGTCGAGATGGACGCGCTGCCGCGCCTTCTGCCGGACGACCTCGACCTGGGCCGCCCTGGCCTGGAGTCGCGCTGCCACGAGGCCTTGGCGCGGTTGGACTGGAACGCGCACCCGAACTGGCGGTCCCATGTGGAACGGGCCGGTTTCGTGGACGTCGAGGAGCGCAGTTTCACCAGCGAGGCAACCCCGGCCCCACCCACCACCGGACTCTATGCACAGAACTTCCTGCGCCGCATTCGCTCCGCGCTCGACGGACAGCTTGCCGCCGACGACCGCGACACTCTCGATCACCTTCTCGCGGACGACGACCCCGACAGCGTCCTGCACCGCGGGGATCTGACGGTGCGGGGCAGCCGGACCGTATGGATTGCCCGACGCCCCTGAACCCGACGGACGGAGTGGAACTCCCTCACGCCGTCTGTGCCCGTGGGAACCGGTCCACGTGGAAGTGGTGAGTTGTGGCGGGATCCGACCACTCGGCGAGGCTCGGAACCGACCACGATCATTCGGTGTATTTTCCGGTTCCGTCTCGGACCGATTTAGTAGACTGACGACGTGCCGAATCAGGAGAACGCCGAATTCGCAGGCAGCGAGCCGAAGGTGCCGTTTCCCAAGCCGGAACGCGACATCGATCTCTACCGCCGGGCGATCGCCACCCTCCAGGCCGCACTCCCCCACGGCTGGACGTTGACGTCCGGAAAGTCCCGCTCCCTCGCCGACGCGCCGGAACGATTGCTGGTCGGCGCACCCAACGGCGAGGTGGCGTCCTTCTCCGTCATCCCCGCCCGGGGGGTGCTCGCGGGCGACGCCGCCCGGTTCGCCGACGGGTTGTCCGGATCCGATCGCGGATTCGTCTGCGCCCGTTACCTTTCCGAGCCGGTTCGCCGTCAACTCGACGCCAGGGGTCTCTCCTACGCCGATGCGACGGGCAACACCTCCCTGGCGGCGGACCGGCCTGCGATCTGGGTGCGCGACCGGGGCGCCGACGCCGACCCGTGGCGTGGCCCCGGCCGTCCGGCCGCCCAGCTGACCGGCGATCCTGCCGCCCGGGTCGTGCGCGCCCTCGCCGATCATTCGGGTCAGCTGACGGTCCCCGAACTCGTCCGACTGTCCGGCGCGTCCACCGGCGCGACCTATCGGGTGGTGGAAACCCTGGAGGAACGCGATCTGCTCGAACGTCTCCCCCGTGGCCCCATCACCAGCGTCCGGTGGCAGCAGATGCTGCGCGCCTGGAGCAGTGACTCCAGTTTCAAGGACTGCCCCACGGTCGGCTACTTCGCACCCGAGGGAGTGCAGTCGTTCGTCGCGAAACTCGGGAAGGTCTCCGGCCACCTCTACGCGGTGACCGGGTCACTCGCCGCGGCGGCGTTCGTCGAATACGCGCCGGCGCATCAGGTCCAGATCTACGCCGACCACGGCGAGGCGCTGGCCGGCGCACTCGAGCTACGCCCCGTCGATCAGGGTGCCAACGTCCTCGTCGCCACTCCCCGATCGGCTGCGGTCTTCGAGCGCACCCTGTTCCGCGACAACGTTCGTCTGGTCGCCCCGGCCCAGGCCTTCGCGGATCTTCTCGCCGGCACCGGTCGTCATCCGCAGGAGGCGGAGCACCTCCTCGATTGGATGACCGAGAACGTGACCGAGTGGAGAACAGCCCTCGGCGCACCGACGGTTACCTGACCGATCACTCGCCGCGGGCGAAAATGCCCGAGTGTGCGCAACACGACCACGCCACGCCGCGCGTGATGGCGCGCACAAGCGTGCTCGGGTAGCAGGATGTACATCTTGTGGCCTCACCGAGTGAGTCGGAACGGGCCTGACGGAAGTCGCGATCCGTTCGCAAAACGAATAGGGGTACTTGCATGTCCATGGGAGTCGGGCTCAGGATCGGCAGTGTCGTGTCCACCGCGGTGGTGGCGTCGAACGATCCAGGATCCCCGGATCCGGTCGTCATCGTCCGGGACACCGTCCTGCACATGTGCCCGGACGGCACCGCAATTCTCGGCGGGTCGGCGC
>NZ_JBFUGT010000341.1:0-6647 GCF_056402775.1 Rhodococcus sp. P3_B8 | reverse complement strand
CTCGCCGCCCACTCCGCCGCGGTCCGCACGCGCACGGCGACGGCCTGCGCCACGGCGGCACGGTCCTCGACGTCGGCGGCGGTCAGGCGCCCGATCCGGGCGGCCACCGCGTCGCGGCCGGCGTCGTCCGAGAGGTCGAGTGCCGCCAGCAGTCTCGTGCGGTGATGCGGGTAGTTGGCGTGGGTCCGCACCCAGCCGTCCGACGCCGCAAAAAACCCCGACAGCTCCGCGAAACCGGACACCGGGGCCCCCGATACCCGCAGCAGCCGGTCGCTCGCGAACGAGGCGGCGATCCGCTCGGGATCGAGCCGCCGCGACCGGGGGTCACGGCCGTGCGCGCTGTCGAACCGGTCGACGGCGCCGGTGAGCGCCGCCACCGAACCCGCCGCCAACGAGAGCACGGGGAGGCGGGCCGCCAGGTAGTCGCCGGGGTCGCCGTAGTCGATCACGGTGGGGATCATCCGGGCACCGGCACCGTCATGTCCGCGCCGTCGATGGTGGCGGCCGGCAGTTCGGTCTGCGTGACGATCTCGGCACAGTCGCGGTCGTAACCCGTGAGAGTCATGGGCTCACGGTAGCGAGCAACCGGTTGCACCGGTCGCGCAACGCGGCACGAAGCGGTGCGGCGCGGTCGGCCAGCGCCGACTGCTCCCGGACGTACTCGGCGCGGCCGTGCGGGGTCTCGATCGGGATCGGGGTGTACCCGTAGGCGGTGAGGTCGTACGGGCTGGCCCGCATGTCGAGTTCCCGTGCGGCGAGCGCCAGCTCGAAGCAGTCGACGGTCAGGTCCGAGTCGATCATCGGCGCCAGCTTGTAGCAGAACTTGTACAAATCCATGGACGCGTGCAGGCACCCGGGCTGTTCCCGCCCGAGCTGGTCGTCGCGGGTCAACGGCTCACTGTTCCGCGGTTCGGCGGCGGGGGTGAAGAACCGAAACGCGTCGTAATGGGTGCACCGCAGGTTCAGCGACTCCACGACGGAGTCGGTGCCGCCCGGCCCGAGCCGCAGCGGGACGCTGCCGTGCCGAACCTCGTCGGAGCGGTAGACCATCGCCCACTCGTGCAGCCCGAAGCAGGACAGGTGGGTGGGACGCCCGGCGGTCGCCTCCATCAGGCGTGCGGTGAAGGCGACCGTGTCCGAGCGGCGCTGCAGGAATTCCGGGTCGACGGTGACGCCGGCATCGGTGCGGTGATACCCGCGGAGTTCGGCGTACTCCTGCCCGCCGGCGAGGACCGTTCCCCACCCGGGGTGCCAGCGCAGCAGCTGATTCGGCCGATAGCTGTAATAGGTGAAGAGGAAGTCGATCACCGGGTGGGTCTCGCCGCGTTCCCGGCGCTCCAGGTGCGGTCCGATCAGCGCGGACACCCTCGCCCGGTGCCGGTCGCGGCGAGGGATCCACTCCGACGCATCCAGAACGTCCATCCGATCAGCTCGTTCGCTGTCCCGGATTGACGCCGTTGACGCGGTGGGTGCCGTCGCGGACGGTGCCCACGTATTCCTCGACGAGGTCCTCGAGGGCGACGATGCCGACGATCTGCCCGGACGCGTCCGCCGCCGCCCCCAGGTGCGAGCTGGCACGCCGCAGACTCGCCAGGGCCTCCGCGAGCGGGGTGGTGGTCGACATGCACGGCAGCGGACGGATGTCCGACCGCGGGATGACGGTGTCGGGTCCGGCCGCCTCGTCGAGGATGTCGTCGAGCACGTCCTTGAGGTGCAGGTACCCGACCAGTGAGCCGTCGTCGGCGCGCACCGGGTACCGGGAGTACCCGGTCTCGACGACGGCCTCCTCGATGGCGCCGAGCCGGGTGCCGCCGTCCGACAGGGGGATGGTCCGGGCCTCGTCGAGCGGGATCATCACCTCGCTGACCGTGCGGTCAGTGGTCTCCAGCGCCTGGGTGAGCCGACGGTGTTCTTCCGCGTCGATCAGTCCCTCGGAACGGGACTCGCCGATCATCTCGGACAGTTCCACCGCCGACACGGTGACGTCGAGTTCGTCCTTCGGCTCCACCCGCAGCAACCGCAGCGTCAGGTTGGCGCACAGGTTGTAGAAGGAGATCAGCGGGCGGGCCAGCTTGATGAACAGCAGGTGCACCGGGACCAGCAGCATGGCCGTCCGCTCCGGGCCCGCGAGCGCGATGTTCTTCGGCACCATTTCACCCAGCAGGATGTGCAGCACCACGACCAGCGCCAGCGAGATCGTGAACGCCACCGGGTGCAGCAGCCCGGCGGGCAGGCCGACCGCGTGGAGCGGGACCTCGAGGAGATGCGCGATCGCCGGTTCGGCGACCTTGCCGAGCAGGATCGAGCAGATGGTGATGCCGAGCTGCGCGGCCGCGAGCATCAGCGACAGGTTCTCGCCCGCCGTGATCACGGTGCGGGCGCGTTTCTTGCCCTGCGACTCGAGGGCCTCGAGCCGGTCGCGGCGGGCCGAGATCAGCGCGAACTCGGCGCCGACGAAGAAGGCATTGCCTCCCAGCAGCACGAAGGTGAGCAGCACACCGAAGAGGTCACTCATCGTCGTCCTCCTCGCTGTCGGTGTCGCCGGTCTCGTCGGGCTTGGGGGTGAGCAGCACCCGGTCGATGCGCCGGCCGTCCATGTGGGTGACGGTGGCGACCCAACGGCCGCCGGGGTCGTGCGCGCCCTCGGGCAGTGGCAGTTCCACCTCGTCGCCCTCGTCGGGTATCCGCCCGAGTTCGGTGAGGACGAGTCCGCCGAGGGTTTCGTACTCACCCTCGGGCGCGGTGTAGCCGGTGGTGTCGGAGACCTCGTCCACCCGGAGGAGCCCGGAGCAGGACCAGCCGTCACCGACCCGCTGGACGTCGATCTCGGATTCGTCGTGCTCGTCGCGGACGTYGCCGACGATCTCCTCGATCAGGTCCTCCATCGTGACCATCCCGGCGGTGCCGCCGTATTCGTCGACGACGAACGCGACCTGCATGCCRTCGGACCGGATCCGCTCCATCAGGGCGTCACCGTCCAGGCTGGAGGGCACCACCGGGACCTTCTGGGCGAGCGAGTTGAGGCGGGCGGTGCGCCGACGGTGGGCGGGCACCGCGAACGCATGCTTGATGTGGACGACGCCGACGGCGTCGTCCAAGTCCCCGTCGACGACGGGGAAGCGGGAGAACCCGGTGCGGGAGGCGGTGTCGATCAGGTCGGCGACGGTGTCCGTGGTGGACAGGGTCTCGATCTTCACGCGCGGGGTCATCAGTTCCTCCGCGGTGCGTTCCCCGAACCGCAACGAGCGGTTCACCAGCAGCGCCGTGCCCTTGTCGATGGCGCCGCGCTGCGCGGACGTCCGCACGAGCGATCCCAGCTCCTGCGGGGACCGCGCCGACCGCAGTTCCTCGGCCGGTTCGATGCCGAGGCGTCGCACCAGCCAGTTCGCGGATCCGTTGAGCCCGTTGATGGCCCACTTGAAGATGAGCGAGAACGCCGCCTGCATGCCGGCCGTCGCGCGTGCCGTGGGCAGGGGGTGGGCGATGGCGAGGTTCTTCGGCACGAGCTCGCCGAACACCATCGAGAAGGAGGTCGCGAGGACGAGGGCGATCACCAACGACGTTGCCGCGGCAGCGGATTCACTGAACCCGATCGCGGACAGCACCGGGGTGATGAACCGGGCGAGGACCGGCTCGGACAGGTATCCGGTGATCAGCGTGGTGATGGTGATGCCGAGCTGCGCCCCGGACAGCTGGAAAGACAGGGTGCGGTGGGCGTGCTGCACCTGCCGGGCCCGGCGGTCACCGTCGCGGGCGTGCGAGTCGACGGTGCTGCGTTCGAGGGCGGTGAGGGAGAACTCGGCCGCCACGAACAACGCGGTACCCGCGGTCAGGGCGAGAAAGCCGAGCAGGGCGAGAATGCTGAGCGCGATGTCCATGTGTCATCGCCGCCGAGCTGAGGAACGGGGGTCGCCGGGTTTGTCACCCGGCTCGCTAGAGGAGCCCTCCGAACCGGCGGAATCGGAGTCCGATTCCACGGAGCAGGAGGCCACGGCACTCCCGGAGACGGCGGGTGGGGCGCTTGCTTCGTGTGTGGGTGCCGCGGGCACCGGAGTCCTCTCGTTCGGCCTCGACGGCCCGGACGGGTCCGGCGCCGAGAACTGGTGTGGTTGAGCGACCCATGATACCGGTGGATGTCCGGTTCCGTGGAACAGGACACCCACCGGCGCATCAGGAAGCGGTCGTCACCAGCCGGCCGGCAGCGGGCGGCCCTCGGCGAACCCGGCGGCGGACTGCACACCGAGAACGGCACGCTCGTGCAGTTCGGCGAGCGTCCGCGCGCCCGCGTACGTGCAGGTGCTGCGCACACCCGAACAGATGTGGTCGATCAGGTCCTCGACGCCGGGGCGTTCCGGGTCCAGGCGCATCCGGGAACTCGAGATACCCTCCTCGAACAGGCCTTTCCTGGCCCGGTCGAACGCGGTGTCCGTGGCGGTGCGCGCCGCGACCGCACGCTTGGAGGCCATGCCGAAGCTTTCCTTGTACGCGTTGCCGGACTGGTCCACCCGCAGGTCGCCAGGGGACTCGTAGGTGCCCGCGAACCACGACCCGATCATCACGTTCGACGCGCCGGCGGCGAGGGCGAGGGCGACGTCGCGGGGGTGACGGACGCCTCCGTCGGCCCACACGTGCGCGCCCATCGCGCGGGCCTGCGTGGCGCATTCCTCGACGGCGGAGAACTGCGGCCTGCCCACCCCGGTCATCATCCGGGTGGTGCACATCGCGCCCGGTCCGACCCCGACCTTCACGATGTCGGCGCCCGCGTCGATCAGGTCCCGGGTGCCGGCGGCGGACACGACGTTGCCGGCGACCAGCGGGACACCGAGGTCGGCCTTCTTCAATGCGCCGAGGACGTCGATCATCTTCTGCTGGTGGCCGTGCGCGGTGTCGACGACCAGCAGGTCGGCCCCCGCGTCCACGAGGGCGCGGGCCTTCGCGGCGACGTCGCCGTTGACGCCGACGGCCGCGGCGACCCGCAGCTTCCCGTTGCCGTCGACGGCGGGCTGGTAGATGCCGTCCCGGATGGCGCCGGTGCGGGTGAGGACCCCGGCGAGGGTGCCGTCGGGGTGGACGATCACGGCGAGGGAGTCGTGTTTGCCCTCGAGGAGTTCGAACACCTCCCGCGGCGACGCGGAGTCGGGGGCGGTGACGAAGTCGGTGAGCGCCACCGAGCGCAGTCGCGCGAACCGGTCGACGTCCGTGCAGGAGCCCTCGGTGACGACGCCGACGGGGCGGTCGTTCTCGACGACGACCACGGCGCCGTGCGCCCGCTTCGGCAGCAGCGCCAGGGCGTCGGAGACGGCGGCGTCGGGGCCGAGCGTGACCGGGGTGTCGGCGACCAGGTGCCTGCTCTTGACGAACGACACGGTCTCCGCGACGGCGGGTGCCGGAAGGTCCTGGGGGAGTACCACCAGACCGCCGCGGCGGGCGACCGTTTCCGCCATGCGCCGTCCCGAGACCGCCGTCATGTTGGCGACGACGATCGGAATGGTGGTGCCCGACCCGTCCGAGGTGGCCAGGTCGACGTCGAATCGCGAGGTGACCTCGGTGCGGTTCGGCACCAGGAACACGTCGTCGTACGTCAGGTCATAGGGAGGGCGATGCCCGTCGAGGAACTGCACATGTCAGGACGATACCGGGGAAGTTGCGGCGGTGTCGGATGTCCGCTGGGCCTGCGACCTGGACAGTCCGACCGTGGCCACCAGCATCACCGCGACCGCGCAGCCGACCACCACCAGTCCGGGGCCCGCCACCCGCAGCCGCTCGTCGAGGACGGTCATGCCGAGGAACACGGCGGCGAGTGGTTCGGCGATGGTCAGCGCGGGCAGCGACGCGGACAGCGGTCCCACCTGGAAGCCGCGCTGCTGCAGATACACCCCGACCAGGCCGGCGGCGACGAGCGCCCACGCCTGCCAGCTGCTCAGCACCGCCCACAGCCCGTGGGGCACGAGTTCGACGACGTATTTGGTGAACGCGACCGCCACCCCGTACAGGATGCCGCCGGCCCCGCCGAGCAGCAGCGCCCGCCATCCGGGGTCGATCTTCGACATCCCCGCGGCGGCCGCGACCGCCACCACGGCGAGGAGGATGCCCAGCGGCACCACCCATTCGCGGAACGGGGCGTCGATGTTGCCCTCGGTGGGGTCGCCGATCACCAGGAAGACCGCGAGCGCGACGGCCAGTGCGACGGCGAGGGCCCAGGTGGTGCGGCTGAGCCGGTACCCGGAGAACTTCGCCGACAACGGCAACGCGAACAGCAGCGCCGTCACCAGCAGCGGCTGCACCACGAGCACCGACCCGAGCGCCAACGCCACCGCCTGCATCGCGTACCCGCCGCCGTCCCCGACGAAGCCGGCCCACCAGCGGGGACTGCGCAGCAGGGTGGTCATCAACGCGGCGTCCTCGGGGACCGCGGACGCCGCGCTCTGCTGGGCGACCGACGCGCACGCGAACAGCAACGCCGCGATCAGCGCGCACACGATCGACGCGAACGGCAGGGACATGCCTCTCAGTGTGCCCCGCGGTTGCGGTGTCCGTGCGGAGTTGACGCAGGTCCGGGTTTCCGGCCGCGGCGGGCACCCGCCCGCGGTGCTCCGCCGTCCCCGGGCCGGCCGCGGCGGGCCGGGCGACCCCCGGTGTCGTGCGCC
>NZ_JBFUGT010000340.1:0-6692 GCF_056402775.1 Rhodococcus sp. P3_B8 | reverse complement strand
GCCGAAGGCCATCCTCATGGTGTCGGCGCACTGGGAATCGGCGCCGCTCACGATCGGATCCACCACCACGGGCACGCCCCTCGTCTACGACTTCGGTGGCTTCCCCGAGCGCTTCTACCGGACCACGTACGAGTCGCCCGGCGCCCCCGAACTCGCGGCGCAGATCGTGGCGCTGATGCCGGACGACGAGACCGTGTCGCACCAGCCGCACCGCGGCCTGGACCACGGCGCCTACGTGCCGTTGACGGTCATGTACCCCGACGCCGACATTCCGGTCCTGCAGATCTCGCTGCCCACGCTCGACCCGCAGCGACTGCTGCACCTCGGTGAGCGGCTGCGACCCCTGCGCGAGCAGGGTGTGCTGATCGTCGGTTCGGGATTCACCACCCACGGGCTGCCGTTCCTGCGCGACCCGTCACCCGACGCGAAGGCACCCGGCTGGTCGTCGGAGTTCGACGCCTGGGCGGACGAGCGTCTCGCCGCGGGCGACGTCGATTCGCTCATCGACTTCCGCTCGCTCGCGCCGGGCATGCCGTACGCCCACCCGACGATCGAGCACTTCGCGCCGCTGTTCGTCACGCTGGGCGCCTCGAGCGATCCGGAGCAGATCCCCCGGCAGTTGATCGACGGCTTCTGGATGGGGCTGGCCAAACGGTCGATTCAGGTGGACTGACGCGTCCGGAGGAAGGCGAGCGCCTGATCGCCGTGCGTGTTGGCGCGGAACTCGCTCGAGATGACCTCGAGCACGGTGCGGTCGGTGTCGATGACGAACGTCGACCGCTTCACCGGGGCGAGTTTGCCGAGCAGTCCGCGCCGGACGCCGAACTTCTCCGCGACGGCTCCGTCGGCGTCCGACAGCAGCGGGTAGTCGAACGACTGCGCCTGCGCGAACGACGCCTGCTTCTCCACCGCGTCGGTGCTGATCCCGGCGCGGGACGCGCCCACCGCGGAGAACTCGATTCCGAGGTCACGGAAATGGCAGGCCTCGGCGGTGCAGACCGGCGTCGACGCCGCGGGGTAGAAGAACAGCACCAGGGGGCCGTCCTCGAGGAGGCTCGACAGGGATCGCGCGATGCCGTCCTGATCGGGCAGGGTGAATTCCGGTGCGAGCTGACCTGGCTTCATGAGAGCCGAGGCTACCCGCGCACGCAGACACGACGAGTGCGCCTGGGATGATGGTCGGCATGCACGGCGAGCCCACCACGATTCCCGCACCCGAGTCCGCCGCCACCCCGGCCGACGGCGGGTCCGACTCGACCACCACGCGCGAGCAGTTCCACGCTCTCGCCGCCGAACACCGGGTGGTCCCGGTGACGCGCAAGGTGTTGGCAGACGCGGAAACCCCGCTGTCGGCGTACACCAAGCTGGCGGCGAACCGGCCGGGAACCTTCCTGCTCGAGTCGGCGGAGAACGGCCGATCGTGGTCGCGATGGTCGTTCATCGGCGCGGGCAGTCCCGCCGCGCTGACGGTCGTCGACGGCGAGGCCGCGTGGTACGGCAACGTTCCCGCGGGCGCACCGTCCGGCGGCGACCCGATCGCGGCCCTCGGCCAGACGCTGGAACTGCTCCGCAGCGAGCGGCTGCCCGACCTGCCGCCGCTGACCGGCGGCATGGTGGGTTTCCTCGGCTACGACGCGGTGCGCCGGATCGAGCGGATCGGCGAGCACGCCACCGACGATCTGCAGATCCCCGAGATGGTCATGTTGCTGGCGACGGACCTCGCGGCCGTCGACCACCACGAGGGCGCCATCACCCTGATCGCCAACGCGGTCAACTGGGACGGCACCGACGAACGCGTCGACGAGGCCTACGACTCCGCGGTCGAGCGGCTGGACCGGATGACGCACGCCCTGTCAGCCCCGGCGTCGTCCACCGTGTCCACGTTCGCGAAGCCCGCCCCCGACTACCGGCGTCAGCGCACCACCGAAGGTTTCGGCGCCGACGTGCAGAAACTCGTGGGAGACATCGAGGCGGGCGAGGCATTCCAGGTGGTGCTGTCGCAGCGCTTCGAGATCGACTGCACCGCGGACCCGATCGACGTCTACCGGATGCTGCGCGCCTCCAACCCCAGCCCGTACATGTACCTGCTCAACGTGCCGAACGGCGACGGCGAGACCGCGTTCTCGATCGTCGGTTCGAGCCCGGAGGCCCTGGTGACCGTGTCGGAAGGCGTCGCCACCACGCACCCGATCGCGGGAACCCGGTGGCGCGGGCACACCGAGGAGGAAGACATCCTGCTCGAGAAGGACCTGCTCGCCGACGAGAAGGAGAACGCGGAGCACCTGATGCTCGTGGATCTGGGCCGCAACGACCTCGGGCGCGTGTGCGAACCGGGCACGGTGAAGGTCCACGACTACCGCCACATCGAGCGGTACAGCCACGTGATGCATCTCGTCTCCACCGTCACGGGTCACCTCGCGGACGGTAAGCACGCCTTGGACGCCGTCACCGCGTGCTTCCCCGCGGGCACGCTGTCGGGTGCGCCGAAGGTCCGGGCGATGCAGCTGATCGAGGAACTCGAACCGACGCGCCGGGGCATCTACGGCGGCATCATCGGGTACCTCGACTTCGCCGGCGACGCCGACACGGCCATCGCGATCCGGACCGCGCTGATCAAGGATGGCATCGGGTACGTCCAGGCGGGTGCGGGCGTCGTCGCCGACTCGAACCCCGAATACGAGGACACCGAGGCGCGGAACAAGGCGATGGCGGTGCTCAGCGCGATCGCGGCGGCGCACACGCTGAAGACCCTGGGAGGCGACACGCAGTGAGTGACGCGTCGGAGACGGCCCGGGAACCTGCGCAGGCGGGACGTCGCCGGTCGATGATCTCGGTGCTGCTGCTCGCGGTCGCCGCTCTGTGTCTGTGGGGTGCCTCCCGGATGACGTGGGTGGAGGTCACCTCCTCCGACGGGCTCGGCGAGGAGCGCACGTCGGCGCTAGTCGGCGGCACGTGGGCGGCGGCGCTCACGCCGCTGGCGCTGACCCTGGTCGCCGCGATCGCCGCGTCGTTCGCCGTGAAGGGCTGGGCGCTGCGGGTGCTCGGTGTCCTCGTCGCGGTCGTGGCCGTCGGGGCCGCGGTCCCCGCGGTGGGGCTGATCGTCTCCGGCGCCTCCGACGACGACGCGGGCCGGCTGGCCGAGCTGCCGGGCCGCGCCGAGGTCCAGTCGGTGTCCGTGCACGTCGGACCCGCCGTTCTCGCGCTGGTGGGCGCCCTGGCGGCGCTCGCCGCCGGGGTGGAACTCGTCCGCCGTCCGCGGGTGCGGGCCGGGCTCTCCTCCAAGTACGACAGCCCCGGTGCGCGACGGGACGCCGCGAAGAAGGCCGGCGCCGATTCGGCCGAGGGGCCCGTCACCCAGCGCATGCTCTGGGACGCACTGGACGCGGGGGAGGACCCCACGGTCGAAGACAAGAAAGCCGAACCTGTCGACAAAGTTGACGGACCGGACAAAGACCCGGGGACCCGAACGTAAACAGAATCAGAGTGCCATCTAGGCTGACTTCACCCCTGATGATGTTCCTCACATCGGGTTTCTGCCCAGAAAGGACTCGGGCCACGATGACCGTTCTCGACTCGATTCTCGACGGGGTGCGCGCCGACGTCGCCGCCCGCGAAGCCGTCCTTGACTTCGCCGCAGTCAAGGCTGCCGCCGCTGCCGCACCGCCGGCCCTCGATGCCGCGGCCGCCCTGCTCGAGCCGGGCATCGGAGTCATCGCCGAGGTCAAGCGCGCGAGCCCCTCGAAGGGCGCGCTCGCCGACATCACCGATCCCGCCGAGTTGGCCGCCGCCTACCAGGCCGGTGGCGCCCGCGTGATCAGCGTGCTCACCGAGGAGCGCCGATTCCAGGGGTCCCTCGCGGACCTCGACGCCGTCCGCCGCGCGGTGAGCATCCYGATCCTCCGTAAGGACTTCATCGTCGGGCCGTATCAGATCCACGAGGCCCGCGCGCACGGCGCCGACGTCGTGCTGCTCATCGTCGCCGCCCTCGAGCAGGACGCGCTCGCGTCGCTGATCGACCGCACGGAGTCGCTGGGCATGACGGCCCTCGTCGAGGTCCACACCGAGGAAGAGGCCAACCGCGCGCTCGAGGCGGGCGCCAAGGTCATCGGTGTCAACGCCCGCAATCTCAAGACGCTCGAGGTCGACAAGAACACGTTCGGCGAGATCGCTCCCGGGCTGCCCACCGAGATCATCAAGATCGCCGAGTCCGGTGTGCGCGGCACGGCCGACCTGCTGGCCTACGCCGGCGCGGGAGCCGACGCGGTGCTGGTCGGCGAAGGCCTCGTCACCAGCGGGGATCCGCGCAAGGCGGTGGCCGATCTGGTCAACGCCGGCGCTCACCCGTCCTGCCCCAAGCCGTCACGCTGAGGCTGCGTCGGCGGAACTGACCCGGACGGCGGCGGAACCCGGCGTTGGGGCAGACTGGACCTGTGACTTCACGTAATCAGGAAACCGTCTTCAAGGGTGGCAATCTGCCGACTGCCAGCGCCGGAATCGCCGAGCGCACGACGCACGACCCCGACGCCGGAGGACACTTCGGCGTGTACGGCGGACGGCACGTGCCCGAGGCCCTGATGGCAGTGATCGAGGAGGTCACCGCCGAGTACGAGAAGGCCCGCGCCGACGACGCGTTCCTGAACGAACTCGATCGTCTCCAGCGCGACTACACCGGCCGTCCGTCCCCGATCTTCGAGGCGAAACGGATGAGCGAGTTCGCCGGTGGGGCCCGGCTCATCCTCAAGCGCGAAGACCTCAACCACACCGGCTCCCACAAGATCAACAACGTGCTCGGCCAGGTGCTGCTCGCCAAGCGCATGGGCAAGACCCGCATCATCGCGGAGACCGGCGCCGGCCAGCACGGTGTGGCCACCGCCACCGCCTGTGCGCTCCTCGGCCTCGAATGCGTCATCTACATGGGTGCCGTCGACACCGAGCGGCAGGCGCTGAACGTCGCCCGCATGCGGTTGCTGGGCTCCTCGGTGGTGTCGGTCGAGTCGGGGTCGAGGACCCTGAAGGACGCCATCAACGAGGCGCTGCGCGACTGGGTCACCAACGCCCACAACACGTACTACTGCTTCGGCACCGCTGCCGGGCCGCACCCGTTCCCGACCATCGTCCGCGACTTCCAGCGCGTGGTCGGCCTGGAGGCGCGTGCCCAGGTGCAGGCGCTGACCGGCCGGCTGCCCGACGCCGTGACGGCGTGCGTCGGCGGCGGTTCCAACGCCATCGGCATCTTCCACGCGTTCCTCGACGACCCGGCCGTGCGGCTGGTCGGCTACGAGGCCGCCGGTGACGGCGTCGAGACCGGGCGGCACGCCGCCACGTTCGCGGCGGGCACCCCGGGAGCGTTCCAGGGCGCGTACTCGTACCTGCTGCAGGACGAGGACGGCCAGACCATCGAGTCGCACTCGATCTCCGCGGGCCTCGACTACCCCGGTGTCGGACCGGAGCATGCACTCCTCAAGGACATCGGCCGCGCCACCTACGAGCCGGTCACCGACACGGAGGCCATGGACGCGCTGCGTCTGCTGTCCGAGCGGGAGGGCATCATCCCGGCCATCGAGTCCGCCCACGCCGTCGCCGGGTCGCTGCGACTGGGCCGCGAACTGGGGGAGGGCGCAATCATCGTCATCAGCCTGTCCGGGCGCGGCGACAAGGACATGGACACGGCCGCCAAGTGGTTCGGACTGTTCGATCCCGACGACTCGACCGAGACCACCACGACTGACAAGGAAGGTTCGGCCAAGTGAGCGAACGACTCTCGCGCCTCGCCCCGACGTTCGCGCAGTGCCGCGAGGAGAAGCGCGCCGCGCTCGTCGGGTACCTCCCGGCCGGTTTCCCCACCGTGCAGGAGTCCATCGACGTGTTCAAGGCGATGGTCGAGTCCGGTTGCGACATCGTCGAGGTCGGCATCGCCTACTCCGACCCGGTGATGGACGGGCCCACCATCCAGGCGGCGGCCGAGACGGCGCTGCGGAACGGTGTCCGTGTGCGTGACGTGTTCACCGTCGTCGAGGCGATCGCCTCCGTCGGCGGCAAGGCCGTCGTGATGACCTACTGGAATCCGGTCCTGCAGTACGGCGTCGACAAGTTCGCCCGCGACCTGGCGAGCGCGGGCGGCCTCGGCCTGATCACGCCCAACCTCATCCCCGAGGAGGCCGGCGAGTGGATCGCCGCGTCGAAGGAACACGACCTCGACCGGATCTTCCTCGTGGCGCCGTCGTCGACCGAGGAACGTCTCTCGATGACCCTGGACGCGAGCAGCGGCTTCGTGTACGCCGCGTCGACGATGGGTGTCACCGGCGCCCGTGACGCGGTGTCGTCGATGGCACCCGAGTTGACGGCCCGTATCCGCGCCCACTCGGACATTCCGGTGGGTGTCGGACTGGGTGTCCGCTCCGGCGCGCAGGCCGCCGAGATCGCCGCGTACGCCGATGCGGTCATCGTCGGATCTGCGCTGGTCACGGCCGCGGAGAGCGGTCTGGACGCGGTGCGCTCGCTCACGAAGGAACTCGCCGAGGGCGTTCGCTCCGCTACCGTGGCGTCGTGACTTCCACTGTGGACGTACTGGCCTACATTCCGAGTCCGCCGCAAGGTGTCTGGTATGTCGGACCGGTGGCCCTGCGGGCGTACGCGCTGTTCATCATCGTCGGGATCGTCGTCGCAATCGTGTGGGGTGACCGTCGCTGGGT
>NZ_JBFUGT010000339.1:0-6720 GCF_056402775.1 Rhodococcus sp. P3_B8 | reverse complement strand
CGCCAACGGAGAACAATACCGGTCGGTGAGGCCCAGGGTCAAAACTCACTCGGCGAGCGCATCGGCGAGCTGTTCGACCGCCCACGTCAGCTCGTCCCGTTCGATCRCCAGCGGCGGGGCGATGCGGATCGTTCCCTCGTGCGCGTCCTTCGCGAGGACCCTGCGTGCCAGAAGTCTTTCACAGATCGTTCGAGCGGACGGCATACCGTCGGCCAGCTGCACACCGGCCCACAGTCCGCGGCCACGCACCTCCGAGACGTGGTCGGGGGGCAGTTGCGCCAGCATGCTGTGCAGGTAGGCGCCCAGGTCACGGCTTCGCTGCTGATACTCGCCGGTCTCGAGCAGGTCCACGACGGCGCTCCCGACCGCGCAGGCGAGGGGGTTGCCCCCGAACGTGCTTCCATGTTGTCCGGGGCCGATCACCGCCATCACCGGCCAGTCGGCGATGACGGCGGAAACCGGCATCAGACCACCCCCGAGCGCCTTGCCCAGGACGTACACGTCGGGGGTCACGTTCTCGTGGTCGCACGCAAACGTGTCGCCGGTCCGCCCGAGCCCGCTCTGGATCTCGTCGGCGATCATCAGGATCCCGCGACGGGTGCAGATGTCCCGGACCGCCGCGAGGTAGCCGGGCGGTGGCACCAGCACTCCGGCCTCCCCCTGGATCGGTTCGAGGAGCACCGCCACGGTGTTCTCGGTGATCGCGGCCTCGAACGCGTCCGCGTTCCCGTATTCGACGGACGCGAAGCCCGGCGGGAACGGACCGAACCCGGTGTACGCGTCCGGATCGGACGAGAACCCGACGATCGAGATGGTGCGACCGTGGAAGTTCCCGGCGCACGTGATCACCTCGGCACGCCCCGGTGGCACTCCCTTGACGTCGTAACCCCATTTGCGGGCCAGTTTCAGCGCGGTCTCCACGGCTTCGGCGCCCGTGTTCATCGGCAGTACGGCGTCCTTCCGGCACAGCCGGCTCAGGTCCTCACAGAAGGACGCGAACCGATCGTGCTGGAAGGCGCGGCTGGTCAGGGTGAGCCGGCCGAGTTGTTCGCGTGCCACCCGGACGAGAGTGGGGTGTGCGTGGCCGAAATTGAGCGCCGAGTATCCGGCGAGGACGTCCAGGTAGTCGACGCCGTCGATTCCCTTCACCCACGAGCCCGCGCCCGACTCGATCACGACCGGCAGCGGCGAGTAGTTGCGTGCGCTGTGCTCGTCGGCCCTGCTCAGCTGCTCACGCGTGGCATCCGACACGGAAACGACACCGTCCGACATTGCTGGTCACCCCTGATCCTCCACGACCCGGAGCCCACGGAAGCCGCGGAGCTCCAAAGTGCTGCACTTGATTCCGCCACCGGATTTGAGGAACTCCGAATAGTCGACCGGCACGGGCTCGTACCCGCGGGCGGACAACTGGTCGATAAGGCGCGAAGCCTGCACGGGTAGTACCACATTGGCACCGTCGCTGACCAGGTTCAGTCCGAGCCAGTCGGTGTCCGTCTCGGCCGCGATCACCGCGTCGGGATACATCTGCTCGAGCAGAGCGCGACTGTCCGGCGCAAACGCCGCCGGCAGGTAGGCGATGGTCGAGTCGTCGAGCACACCCAGCGCGGTGTTGAGGTGGTAGTAGCGGGGATTCACCAGGTTCAACGTGATCACCGGGCGGCCGAGATGAGCCGAGGCCTCGGCGTGTGACCGCGGGTCGGACCGAAATCCGGTTCCGGCGAGGATCACGTCACCAACGACGAGGAAGTCGCCCTCCCCCTCGTTGACATACTGCGGCAGGGTGGGCCTGACCAGCCCGTTGTCCAGGAACCACCGGAACACGTGTTCGGACTCGGCCCGCCGCTCGGCGGACCGGTAGCGGGCGCCGAGCGCGACACCGTCGACGACGAGTCCGCTGTCAGTGACAAACACCATGTCCGGGAGCCCCTCGACAGGGTCGATCGTGAGGACCTCGTGTCCGAGTCGCCGGTACGTGTCTGCGAGCGCCGACCACTGCGACATCGCACGATCGCGGTCCACGGGTTCCTCGGGCCGCATCCAGTCGTTGATGGCATAGACGACGTCGAAATACGTGGGCGGGCACATCAGGTAACTCCGCGAGTGAGCATGCCGTAGGACGCGGGCGGCGTCGCCCGGCACCTCTGCCGTCTCCTCGTACGGGCTCTCGGACTCGATACCAGCAGTGGGCGCCATCTCCACTCCCCCTCGATTGGTGTCGGTGAAATCAGTATCCACCCACCAAAAGGCCTGATCAATGCGCTAGCGTTCCATCACATGGATGATTCGTTGCGTCTGGACGGGCTCGATCGGCGGATCGTTGCGCGGCTTGAGCGCAATGCACGGTCCAGCTTCGCCATCATCGGCGCCGAGGTCGGGCTCTCCGCACCCGCCGTGAAGCGTCGGGTCGATCGACTGGTCGAGTCCGGAGTGATCACCGGATTCCATGCGGCGCTCGATCCGCGTGCTCTCGGCCACGGCGTCGAGGTGTTTGTCGAGTTGTACTGCAGCGGTCGCACGTCGGCTGTCGAGATCGCACGGATCGTGTCTCGTCACACCGAGGTTCAGGAGGCATACACCGTCACCGGCGATGCCAACGCCCTCCTCCGCGTCCGCACCACCGACACGGCGCACCTCGAACGCACGTTGGAGAACCTGCGGTCGGAGCCAGCTGTCCTTCAGACCAAGAGCAGCGTCGTCCTCAGCCGGCTGATACCGCCCGCCGACTGATCGCTCGATCCACCGTCCGAGACCACAGTGCCCCAGCAACTGCTGGGGCACTCGACGTGTCTCGTGAGGATCAGAGCAGGCCGCGGCGTTCCGGTCTTCCGCGGTCTGCATGTCGACGGCGCCCTCCTGGACGACCTTCGAGCTTGTCTGCAGAACCTGGAGCAGATCGTCAAGGGCGTTGTCCCACTTCGCCTGCGCAGTGGTAACGAGACCGTTGACGTAGCGTCTACGTAGATCTCGTACTGTCTGCCACTGGTGCGGCGGGCGTGGGAGATGTACGTGTGTCACGGCTACCCGCATCACCGTGCGGTGGTGTGGGTTTGACCGTGTCCCACACCGACGCTTGTGATGCAGGAACATGCTGTTTCGGAGTCACCCCCAACCGTGGTGTCACGGTGGGCCGGCTGCGGCGGACCCGGCGGTGCCGTGGTCTGCTCGGGGTGGGAGCGTGTTTGTCGCGGCACTGGCGCACCGGCGCATGCTCGGCCACCCGGACCGCGGGCAACTGCCCACGCCGACGGGTGACCTTGTTCTTGCCGAGCAACGCCCGTTTGGCCAGGTTCACCCCCGCCACGTGGTCGCGGTTGCCGCCGACCCGGCAGCGTGAACACCACGCGGTGTGGTAACCGCCGGGGCGTGCAAGTGGTTGGTCGCAGCCCGGACACCATGCGGAGGATCCCCGGGCCGGCACCGAGACCACCGCGATGCCCACACCGGCGGCGGTGTGCGCGAGGGCGGCGGTCGCTTGGCGGCGGGCGGACTGCGCCGCCCGATTGTTGTTGACCCGGCCATGCCCGCGGGTCTCGAGCGTGGTGAGATCCTCGACCGCGATCACCTGCGCGTGGGCGGCGGCGGCGTAGTCGGTGACCTGGCGGGCGAAGTGGAACGCCAGTTCCCGGTTGATCTTGCCCCTCTTGACACCCACCGCGGTGCGGTGGGTGTCGAGGACGGCGATCTTCTCCTCCAGCTGGGCGCGGACCTCGGGTGGGGCGGTGGCGGCCAGCCGTGTCAACCGGGCCGCCTTGCCGTGCAGCAGCTGCCCTTCGGCCTGTAGGCGGGCCAGTTTGATTCCGAGGCCGCGGTCGTCGTAGGTCCAGCCCCGGTAATCCGACACCAGCCCCTCGGGGTTGTCGGCGGTGATGGCGGCGGCACCCAGACTTGTCGGGGACCAGTCGACCCCCACCGCGACCGTGCCGGCCATCAGATCGGCTGCAGGGGCGAGTTCGGTCCCCGCGCACCGCCACAACAGACCCCGGCGGTCGAGGACCAGGGTCGGCAGATGCCAGTCGGTGATCGTCCTGCCGCGCAGGTGCTCGGGGATGGCTGCGGTCAGTCGGATACTGCGCCACTGCGCCCGCACCGCCGGCGCCGGGGAGGTGGGCAGCTTCACCGTCAACATCAGCTCACGGTCGGCCGCGGTGATCCGCGCGAGCTGCCGATCGGCCGCCGAGAGTCGGGCCATCGCGCTCGTCTGCGGTGGTTCCTGCAGGTCGGTGATCCGCACCCGGCCGGCCGGTGCCCCACCGTCGCGGCGGGCGCGGGCGGCGAGCTGACGTTGCACGCCCCGAGCGAAACCCGGTGGCACGTACTCTGCCGACCCTGTCGGCGGCGCCAAAGATCCCGTGGCTGGGTCGAATCGAGCCGACAACGCCGTAATCGCGGAATCACGGTAGGTCAGGGTCCGCAAGGTCGCCATCACCTGCGCGGTCACCACCCGGGTCACCCGCGACGGCACATAAGCCCCGTCCGGGTATCGCGGGGTCCAGCCGAGGCGGGCCGCGGCGACGTGACCTTGTGTGGGCAGCCTGCGGTCCTGGCGGTCACGGCCGGCGGCGAGCACATCGAACGTCGCCGGATGCCACAACCGCGACACCAACTCGCCGCCGGCCGCGGCAATCAGATCGAGCAGCCACCCCACCCGGATATCCACGTCGTCGAGCCCRATGTGCTCGCCGGTCGCGTCGTCGACCGCCATGTACGCGCGGGTGGTGAACGAGAACTGCCGCGGCACGGCCGATACCGACCCGGTCACGCCGGGCCCAATTCACGAGCGGCGAGCACCGTCGCGTTCCGAGAAGACCCGCGATCGCCCCAGATGCTCACCGATCATCCCTTCCCGAACCGTGCGGCGGCATCGCCCCGAAGCTGGTGATGATTCTGCTTCGACCTCGGCGGAGAGAACCGGCCGGACAACGATGCCAGCCGTGCCATGACGTCGTCCATCAAACTCCCCCAAGCATGTGCCGCGCTGGTCTCGCAGGACCTCGACTGTAACGCCGACCTCCGACATTTAGCTTCGGAGGGAGTCCGCAAGCGGGCCGGGCAATCGATCTCGCCACATGACCCACACCACTGCGACCCGCCCAGGGCCGCGTCGTCGACCATCCGGCCGCGCCCCGCCGCTCCCGCAAACCCGAACGCGATCGTTGTAGACCCGATACATCGCACCAGCAGGCGCTCTCCCGCAACATCTTTCCTGATCGGGCAGCGACGCCTCTTACGATCGCGCCCGACAATGCAATGCGTCCACCCTCTCCGGCGTCTGCTCCCGCACACTCTGATGCGGGCCTGCCCAGATAGGCGTCGCGGTCCTCGAGGTCAATGATTCGGTGACCCGAACCGATACGCCGGGAAGCTCGCCGCGCGTCTCGTGCAGTACGACATCTCGCTGGCCGGAATCGACATCGTCAGCCACGGTTATCGCGCCGCGGCGGGCTCCCCCGCCACCGATGTGTACGACAGGCTGGTCGGTCCGCTCCCGGCGACGGCGACCCGGATGGTCTGGCTCGCCCTGCGATTCGACGCCACCGAGGGTGTCGCTGCCGTGGCGCGGCGTGGCGGCGGCGAGGAAGGCGTGTCGCGCGCGATCACGATCGCGGCAAGCCGCGTGGCCGCGCGCGCATTCTCACCGCACCGGAGATCGAATCCGCAGCGCTGCAGATCAGTCGGGGCGTCGATCCGAAGACCTTCACTGAGACGTGGAAGCATGCACCGCTGCCCGGAGTGCGCAACACCGGCTACGGCGTCGGTCCGCGCTACCTGACACGAGACCTGCTCGCGAAGCTCTGGGTTCCGTCGAGCCTCGGTACGACCGTGACGATCCGGCTGCGCCCCAGCGGACACGACGGTCAGGTGAAGGTCGGCGCGGCCTGCCGGGTCACCACCCGGACGATGCCCGAGCCGCTCACGATTCCCGGGCTCGTCTCGATGCGGGGCAGGCACCGGGACGGACTGCTGTCCAATCTTCCCGTCGCGATGCCGGATCTCGACGACGTGATGCCGTTGACCGACATGTCCGTCGAGGACCTGCGTGCGCTGCAGTTGCCGCCTGCGGGGTGCGGTCAGCTCATCGGCTCCGACGACCACGGGCACGGAATCACCGCCCGCATCGCAGGTCCCGGCGTCGGCATGGTCTACGTGGCGGGCGAGTTGTATCTCGCCCAGCAACTGGTGTTCCGCGCTGTCGCGACCGGCGCCCGGGTGCTCATCCACACCGATCGGCCCGACGCGTGGTCGTCGTTGATCGACTCCATCGCCACACTCGACCGGTTGCGGATCGCCGGCCACAATCCGCAGTCCGACAACAGGTTCAACACGGTCGTGTTCGACGGCGTCGACGCGCTGCCGCCCCGCGCCGGGGTCACCGCGATCTATCTCTACGGAGAACCGAGCCAGTGGCCCGGTGCCGAACCGGACTTGTCGATAGTCCGGCCGAATGCGCTGGGCGATCGCATTCTTCTGTCGACCGGAGGGACGAGCATCGAACTGATGCTGGTCACGATCTCGTCCGAGACGGCGTTCATCGGCCGGCCTCGCGCGGTGGACGAGTACGTGCCGGTCCACCAGTACTAGGGCGTGTCTCCCAATGATTTGGGGTGTTGTGCTGCAGACTCTTCGCTGTGGCAGACGTTGTTAATAGGTTTGAGGTGTTGACGGACAAGCAGTGGGAGTTGCTTGCGCTGCTGTTGCCCAGTTCGGATGGGCTGCGGG
>NZ_JBFUGT010000338.1:0-6786 GCF_056402775.1 Rhodococcus sp. P3_B8 | reverse complement strand
GACGTCGCCGAGGTGCACCTGCGGACGGGTGGGCTGGGGCACGCGAAGGACGTTCTCCGTTCCCGGCGTGGCAGTCAGTTCAGCCCGGCAGTGGTGGAGGTGTTCGAACGTGACGCGGCGGCGATCGTGGACGGGTTGTTCGAAACGGACGTCTGGGTCGCAGCGTTGGCTCGGGCTCCGGATCGCGACCGAACCCTGAGGGTCGAGGAGAGCGACGAGTTACTCGGGGCCATGGCTGATTTCGTCGATCTCAAGTCTCCGTTCACCCTGGGGCATTCGCGTGGCGTCGCGAATCTGGTGGCCGGGGCGGCCCGGCGCCTGGGCATGTCGTCGTCGGACATCACGCATCTCTACCGTGCCGGCCTTGTGCACAGCCTCGGCAAAATGGGGGTGTCCAACCAGATCTGGGAGAAGAAGGGTCCGCTCACCACGGCTGAATGGGAACGGGTGCGAATGTATCCGGATCTGACCGGCCGGATACTGAGCCGAGTCAACGGCTTGGAGTCGGTGGTGTCCGTCGCGATGAAGCACCGGGAACGGATCGACGGGTCCGGCTTTCCCCGGGGGATCGCCGGCGTGGAGTTGACCGCGCAGGATCGGCTGCTTGCCGCGGCGGATGCCTATCAGCGACTGCTCGAGCCGCGTCCGCACCGGCCGGCGCTCGATCCTCGCGGCGCTGCCGATCGGGTGAAAGAGGAGGCGCGCACCGGACGCCTCGACGCCGAGTCGGTGGCGGCCGTGCTGGCGGCGGCGGGGCAACGGGTGTCGCGGCGGACGCCCTGGCCCGCCGGGCTGACCGACCGCGAGGTGGAGATCCTGCGCCTCGTCGCGCAGGGCCGGTCGAACCGAGAAATCGCCGCCGACCTGTTCATCGCCGAGAAAACGGCACGCAACCACGTCGAGCGTGTCTACGCCAAGCTCGGGGTGAACAACCGCACGCAGGCCAGTCTCGCCGCGATCGACCGGGGTCTGGTGGGCTTCCCGGTCAATGCGGTCGTGGGGAAGTGAGGCATCCGCCTTCTGGCGGGACCGGCCGTGCGGGCGGTCATCGACGGGATGCGCCGGGCCGGGACCGCCGGTCCAGTACCCACACGGTGGCCAGCATGAGAGCGACGGCAAATGAGGCCAGCGCGATGAGACTGGCACCGGTGCCTCCGCGGAAGGTGTCGCCGTAGGCGGACATGGCCGGCAGAGTGGCGCTGTACCGGTCGAGATCCAGGTCGCGACCCAAGGCTTCGAATGCGTGGCGGTTGGATAGGCCGAGGCTCATCAGGCGTCCCGGGAGGGCCATCTCGTCAACCGGGACGATGGCTCCGCCGAACAGAACCTGAGGGAAGCAGAGCATCGGCAGGGCGAGGGCGGCCTGCGCGGCGTTGGAGACCGCGGCCGAGGCGAGCAAGCCGAGGGCCAGCGCCGAGGTCGCCTCGATCACGATCGTCACGAACAGGACCGCCGACACGTCCCATCCGACGGCGGGGAGCCGACCGAGCGCCCGCAGCACACCGAGCAGCAGCGCGCTCACTCCAGCCAGCACCGGAAGCAGCGCTGTCATCTTGGAGGCCACGTAGGCGCCGACACGGAGCCCGGCCAGGCGCTCCTGCCGGAAGACGGCCATCTCCCCGACGATCTGGAGCAGGCCGTACGTGAGGCCGAAGAAGAAGCCTGCGAATGCGATCCAGAAGACGATCTGGGCGGGGCCGAGGTCGGCCGCGCCATGCGGATCGAACGCGCCGCGCTGGAACAGCGTCGCCATCATCGCCGTGACCAGCACCGGTGAGCCGAGCAGCACCGCCAGGGTCAGCCGGTTGCGAAGGAGGACATCGACATTGCGTTGTGTGAGTAGCCACCATTGCCGCACCATGCCGGTGCCTCCCACGTCGGACCGGGTGGCGGGGACGGGCGGGATGGGCGGTAGCGCCGAGCCGGTCCGGGATTCCGACGTCCCACCGCTGTCCGCGAATCGCTCCGCCCAGACCTGGGGGGTGTGCTCACGAGCCAGCCGGTCGTACACGTCGGCGAGGTCCTCCACACCGAAGTAGCGCCGAACCTCGGTCGGGCTGCCGGTGAAGGCCAGGTGGCCGTCGCGAGCCAGGAACACCACCCGGTCGCACCGATCGATGCCGGCCGGCTCGTGCGTCGTGAGGACGACTGTGACCCCGCGCCGGCTGAGTCGGCGCAGTAGGCGCATCACGTCGGCTGCGGTCGACGGGTCGAGCCCGGAGGTGGGTTCGTCGAGGAAGAAGAGGTGTGGCCGGGTCAGTAGCTCCACGGCGATACTGGCCCGCTTGCGCTGGCCGCCGGACAGCGCACGGACCGGTACCTCGGCTCGATCGGCCAGGTCGAGGTCCTGCATGGTCTCCTCGACTATCCGGTCCGCTTCGACCGCCGATGTGCCCGCGGGCAACCGGAGCCGCGCGGCGTAGCGCAGCGTGCGGCGCAGGGGCATCTCGAGGTGGATGATGTCGTCCTGGGGGACGTAGCCGATGCGCGAATCGGCGCTGACTCGGGCACCGCGAACGACGCCGTCGTGCCGGACCTCCCCGGCGGACGGTGGTTGCAGTCCCGCGAGGATCTCCAGCAATGTGCTCTTTCCTGCTCCACTGCCGCCGGCGATGGCGACCAACTCGCCCGGCTCGACCGACAGCGACAGCTCCTGAAGGATCTGCCGTGCCCCGACATGCCGGCTCACGTCGACCGCGTCGACGCGCCCGACGGTCGGTGATTCGACGGTCGATCCGGTCATGACCGGTGATTCCTGAACTCGCTTTGTCATGCCCTGATCATCGGTCGACCGCTTATGTCGTCGCATGGGGCGTTTGCCTCAAATCGGGCGCCGGAAACCGATCCAAGTCGAAGCAGATGAGGCAAGCTTCCATCAGACGACAGTGGAGGCTTGGATTGGGGAGCGGGGTGTCACAGACATTCGCGGGACGCCGAATCGTCGCGGTGTTGGCGATCTCGATGACCGGACTCGTGGGGTGYGGTGAGTCGGCAGTGCAACCGGCCGTGCCCGACGCACAGCTCGACGCCACGATTCCGGGGGCGATGGAGCACGCCGCGATTCCCGGGGCCATCGTCGGTGTCTGGCAGGACGGGGCCGCGCCCTACGTCCAGGCGTTCGGGGTGGGCGACACGGCCACCGGCGACCCCATGGCGCCCGACCTGTTCATGCGCATCGGCAGCGTAACCAAGACCTTCACCACCACCGCCGTGCTGCAACTGGTCGATCAGGGAAAGGTCGGCCTCGATGATCCGATCGACAGGTATGTGCCCGACGTCCCCAACGGGGACACGATCACCATCCGCCAGTTGGCGGCCATGCGCAGTGGGCTTCCGGACTACTCGGAGGTGGTGATCCCGGCGCTCCCGAGTCAGCCGCAGCGCCAATGGACGCCCCGGGAACTGCTCGAGATCAGCTTCAGCCGTCCACCGCTGTTCGCACCGGGCACCGAGTTCGACTACTCCAACACCAATACCGAGCTCCTGGGCCTCGTGGTCGAGAAGGTCTCCGGCCAGCCGCTGAACGCGTACATCGACGAGTACATCACGCGACCCGAGAATCTCGGCCACACCTCGGTCCCGACCGATGCGGCCCTTCCGTCACCGCACGCTCACGGATACACGAAAACACCTGACGGCGAATCGGTGGACGCGACCGACTGGAATCCGTCGTGGGGATTCGGTGCGGGAAACATGATTTCCACGCTCGACGACCTGCGTGTGTGGGTGCGCGACTTGGCGACCGGCGCGTTGCTCTCGCCGGCGACTCAGCGCGAGCGGGAGCAGTTTCAGCCGGCGCCGTCGGAAGGTGCGGGTTCGCTGTATGGACTTGGTGTCGAGTACCAGAACGGCTGGATCGGCCACAACGGAAATATCGCGGGCTACCAGACCTACGCGTATTACCTTCCGCCTGAGGGTAAGACGGTGGTAATGCTGGTCAACACGAACGTCGACCCGCTGGGCGTGTGGAACTTCTTCGCCGAGATCGTGAAGATCATCAGCCCCGATCATCCCTGGCCGGCGCCTCCGTCGTAGAGGTCAGATGAAAAGGCCTGCGGCCAAACGGATCAGGTACGTCTTCGTCTCGAGAGAAGGAGATACATCGCGGGCTCACCGAGAAGTCCTGAAGGTTCGGCGAAGAATACAGCCACAAAGATTCGCGAGTGGGCGATCGGGGAGGGCCGCGAGGTGTCATCGCGCGGCCGGATTCCGGCCGAGATCGAGCAAGTCTTCCATGACGCTGAAGGTGCTGTTATTTCGAACGCTTCGGCTTGGCAGGCATTCCGCACACCGGGGCGACGCACAGATCTCATCCGGTGCGCAGCCTTTCAGTACCCGACGCCGGCGCACAGTTTCGGGTCGGTGATGTAGCCGGCTTCGCAGCCGTTGCGGGTTCGTATCTCACCTGAGGCGGGTTCTTCGCCGCATCGGGTGCCGCATCGGTCGGCGCCGACGACCGGGGTTCCGTCGGGCCAGTAGCAGCCGCTGTCGTAGCAAGAGTATCCGCGATCGGAGGTGGTGCCCACTGGTGCGCGAGTGACGGCGTCGGGGTCGGGGTAGGTGTTGCCGGTGTAGGGGTTGCGGCAGGTCACGCCGTCGCATTCGAAGGTGTTGGCTTCGCGTTCTTGGCGGAGGTATTCGTCGCCGCCGAGCTGGACGAAGCACCATTGTGAGAAGGCGAGGGTGCCGTCGCTGAATCGTGCCGGTCCGGGTGTGCCTTCGAGGCATTCGACGACGGCTCCTCGTTCACCGGTTCGACGGGTGCATCGGTGGTGACGGGCACGGCGGCGGTGGTTTCCCGGAGGCGGGGGCGAGCACCGACCGATGCGGGCACGCACTTGGGCGCCGATCTCGGCCGATCCAGGATCCGCTTTACCGGCGTGAACGCGGTCAACCACACCGGTTGGCCTCGGCCACCATGAGCCGCAGAGTCAGATAAGCATGTGCGGCGACCGCTGCAGCCGCTGCGGCGGCTCCGGCGAAGAGGGTGGCGGCGAGCGAGGGTCAGACGAAAAGGGGGAATCCGCCACAGTTCGGTGACCCGGAGCTGCCGTCGGGCGGCGGCAGTCCATGACAGCCGACTGCTCCGGCGGTGTTCTCGATCGTGGATGGTGGTCGGGTCGCGTACCGGGTCGGGTGGTGCTTATGCTCGATTTCGGGAGTTTCGCCGAGCGAAGAGGTGTGTCAGCATGGCCCGAGACAGTGGCAACCGGCCGGTAGGTGGCCCGGAGTTGACGGTTGGTGTCCGGGTGCTGGTCCGCCGGAGTTCCGGGGCCGATCTCACCGGTGAGGTTGTCGAGGATTACGCGGCGGTGACTGATCCGGGCGGTGGTGGGCATGAGTGGGCGCCGGTGCATCGGTGGGCGGTCGCGCTCGACGACGGGCGGCTGGTCTTCGCCGACACCGAGGACCTGACCATCGATCCGGGCTCCTACCGTTCCGCCCCGAACCCGAACCCGGATTCGGCTGCGCGGACACCCGGCCGTCACCGGGGAGAATGATCGGCGGCAGCCGCTTCGTGGCCAGTTCTGGTCGGCGTCAAACATCGTGCACACGAATTGCGCTAGCAGTCAGTCGATTACATGAATCACGTGGATGAGGTCCTGAAGGGGACGTCGATCTCACCGCATGATCGGTCGGGGTATGCCTCAGTCGTGGCATAGCCGCACCGGATGTGTTTTGCGCTGTGGTGTTGTTCGGAACTGAGGCTTCCGGTTTACCGTGTCGGGTATGAGACGTGATGAGGCTCGCGTGGCTCGGGACTTCGCGGGGTGGTTATCGTCTCAGGGGTGGACGGTCCGCACCGATACGGATGTCGTCGACATCGTTGCCGACAAGGACGGACGCCGGCTCTATGTCGAGGTCAAGGGTGCGAGCTCCGCGCCGGGGTTGGATGTCGATACCGCCATCGGGCAGCTCGTGCGGCGGATGCCGAGCGAACCGGATCAGTCGGTGTCGTTTGCTCTGGTCGTGCGTGATGAGCCGCGATCGGTGGACGCGGGGGTGCGGGCACCGCAACGGATTCTCGATCTGTTGGGGATGGCGCTGTATGCCGTTGATGACAACGGTGGGGTGCGGCAGCTCTTTGGCCGCGTGTGAAGACCTTTCCCGGAGCGTGAGCGGGGACGGTCGGCGGTGTGGAGATACCGTCGCCAGGTCCCGCGAGAGTGGGGTAGTGCAGTGATGGGGTGGTAGCTCAGTCGGTGAGAGCCGTGGACTCGTAATCGGTTGGTCGCGGGTTCGAGCCCCGCCCGCCCCACCTCGTGTCGCCTGCGAGGCCGCAGGGAGGTCCGTGGAGGGGCGAATCAGGCCGTGGTGGCGGCGATCGAGGGTGTGCGATGCGGACCAATCTGAGGACGGCCGCGCTTCTCGGTTGGTCCGACCGTGTTCAGGCGTAGTCGCGGCAGAGTTGTTGCGCGGCGTCGGCGAGGCGGCTGCGGTGGTGGACGAGGAAGCAACTGGTGCAGGTGAATTCGTCCGGCTGCTTGGGGATGACGCGGACGGTGAGTTCTGGGTCTTCGGACCCGTCAGATTAGAGGGTCCGGTGCCGCGACATGCGCTCGGGGGCAGAATGTGCTGTGGACTCAACCGCTTCGGTCGGTAGGTGGTCGTGAGCGCGGTCCGGTTGCGTGGTGCGTGTCTCCCATTGTCGTTCTCTGGTAGGTGATATGACCTTCCGGGGTCGAGCCCAGTGGGTGGCCGGGACCCGTTCTGCGGCAGCAGGTGGGATTGGGTCCGCAGCCGGGTGTCCAGTCCTACCGGGCGTGCTACTCGCGACCCGTGGTC
>NZ_JBFUGT010000337.1:0-6788 GCF_056402775.1 Rhodococcus sp. P3_B8 | reverse complement strand
TCACATGAGGTGTGTCAAGTCGGGGCCCCGCCCGCCGCCCGGAGGAAGCCGGGGTTGCCGTGACGACCTCGGTGACGGTTGCCACTCATATTTCCGTCTGGCAATATGAGGCTATGAGCGCCTACGCCGCCCTGGCCGAGCCGCACCGCAGACAGATTCTCGACCTGCTGCGTGAGGGTGAGCGGCCCGCCGGAGAACTGGTGGAGCGCATCGCGCTCAGTCAGCCCGGCGTGTCCAAGCACCTCAAGGTACTGCGCGAGGCCGGGCTCGTCGTGGTGCGCGTGGACGGCAAGCAACGTCTGTACGCGCTGCGCCCAGAACCCCTCGCCGAGGTCGACCAGTGGCTGGAGCCGTACCGCGCGTACTGGTCGAGGCGCCTCGACGCCCTCGAACGACACCTGGAGGAGAACCCATGACCGACGGAACCCTGGAGACGATCGACGGCCGCCCGGCGCTGCGCTTCGAGCGCACGCTCGCCCACTCGATCGAACGCGTGTGGCGGGCGGTCAGCGTGCCGGCAGAGCTCGAGCGCTGGTTTCCCGCCGCCGCCGAGTGGACACCGGCGACAGGGGAGACCTTCGAGGCCTACGGCGCGACCGGCGAGGTGACCGAGGTCGATGAACCCCATCGGCTGGCGTGGACCTTCGGCGGTGAGCGGTACAGCTTCGATCTGACCGCTGAGGGCGACGGATGCCGGCTGATCTTCATCCATGTCTTCGGCGACCGTGCGATCGCAGCGCAGACCGCGGCCGGCTGGGAGACCTACTTCGCGCGGCTCGAGCCTCATCTCGCAGGCGGGTACCTCTCCGAGGCGGAGGCGCACGGGTCGTGGGACCGGTGGGAGGAACTTCACGAGCGCTACGCCGAGCGCTTCGGCGTCGACCCGACGCCGGGACGGAAATTCCTGGAGGCGCAGCGCGCCGGCCAATGACGTCCGGTAGACCCTCTGCCGAAACGGCGCTCGTCCAGCAGTTCCAGCCTGCACCGGACGCGCTCCGGGAGAGACCGGGTGCCGCCTCTCACGACGACGGGAGCGACGAACACCTGGCACGCGTCGACCAACCCGGCCGCGAAGGCGTGGGAGGCGAGCCCGGGGTTGCTGTCCGGGTGTGATCCGGATCAGCGTGTCACGTCCAGTGCGTCGACGTCGACGCCTGCTGCCGGAAGCAGGTGATAGAAAGCGCGTTCGCAGAGATCGATCATGTCCGTGCGGTCCATGGTCGGCTCGTCGAGCCACGACAGCACGATCTCCTCCATGAACGCCTGCCAGCCCGAGATCGCGGCCTCGAGCGCGGGTGTCGTCGGCACCCCGAACTCGGCCAGCGACGCGCCTATCCAGCGGGTGAACGTGCGCCGCATGCCGCGGTAGATCTGCCGCATCCGCTCGTCGCCACTACCGGCCATCCGCATGACCGCCAGGTAGATGGTGGGGTGCTCGATCACCGCGTCCGCGAACGTTTCGACGCCGGCTCGGAGCTGCCCGGACACGGGGAGCGTCGCGTCGGGTGTCATCCGGCGTTGCAATTCGGAGGCCGAGGTCTCGAGGACGGCGTTGCGAAAACCCTGCTTGTTCTTGAAGTAGTGGAACAGCAGGGGCGGGGAGACGCCCGCCTCGGCCGCCACCTGGTCCATCGACAGGTCGTCGAACGGCACCGTCTCGAGAAGTCGGACGGCCACGTCGAGGATCTGCGCGCGCCGATCTTCGGGAGAGCGGGGTGCGGCGGCCACCCCTGCACTCTATTGAGGAACGCTCTAGCCGTCCATTGACTTTTACTCAACGGGATACGTAACCTCGGGTTACACATACCGAGTGTGAGGAGCGCAACAATGTCGGATTTCGATGTCGTCGTCAATGGTGGGCTGTGGTTCGACGGGACCGGATCCGCGCCCCGGCGGCGCAATCTCGGCATCCGCGACGGTGTCGTCGTCCGCGCATCGATCCGTCCGCTGCCCGTCGGGCCCGACACCGAGATCATCGATGCGGCAGGCAAATGGGTAGTCCCCGGGTTCGTGGACGTGCACACCCACTACGACGCGGAGGTGCTCGTCAGCCCCGGACTACCGGAATCGGTGCGACACGGCGTGACCACCGTCGTCCTCGGAAACTGCTCCCTGTCCACCGTGTACTCGACGCCGCGTGAATGCGCCGACCTGTTCAGCCGGGTCGAGGCCGTGCCACACGACTCCGTGCTCAGGATCCTGGACGAGAACAAGATCTGGCAGAGCCCGGCGGAGTACGTCGAGGCACTCGAATCGCTGCCGCTCGGCCCCAATATCGCCGGTTTCATCGGGCACTCCGACATCCGCACCCACGTGCTCGGCCTCGGCCGGGGCACCGACAAGCGGACCAAGCCGAGCGCCCGCGAACTCGAGCGGATGGGCGCGATGCTCACCGAGGCCGTGGACGCCGGCTTCCTCGGCCTGTCCTCGATGACAAATGCGCTCGACAAGATCGACGGCGACGAATACCGTTCGCGCTCATTGCCGTCCACGTATGCGCGGTGGAAGGAGTTTCGCTTCCTCAACCGCATCCTGCGCGAGCGAGGCAAGATCCTGCAGAGCGCGCCGACGATCAACCTGCACCCCAACATCGCGGGATTCTTCGCGGAGAGTTCGGGTCTGGGACGACGCAAGCCCCTCAAGACGTCGCTGCTGTCGGCCGCGGACTCGAAGGCCTACCCGCCGATCGTGTACTTCATGCTCGCCGCGGCGCCCCTGCTGAACCGCATCGCCAAGACCGACTTCAAGTGGCAGCACCTCCCGGTGCCGTTCACCGTCTACGCGGACGGCATCGACCTCGTGGTGTTCGAGGAGTTCGGCGCCGGCGCGGCGGCACTGCATCTCAAGGACCAGGTGGAGCGAAACGCCCTGCTGCAGGACGAGTCCTACCGACGCCGGTTCCGCAAGGACTACGACAACAAGTTCAGCCCCCGCATCTGGCACCGCAATTTCTACGACGCGGTGATCGTCGGGTGCCCCGACGAGGCGCTGATCGGCAAGACGTTCGGCGCGGTGGGCGACCTGCGTGGCGTGCACCCGGTCGACGCGTATCTCGATCTCGTCGTGAAGTACGGCACCGATCTGCGGTGGCGGACCACCATCGCCAACCATCGTCCCAAGTTCGCGAAGAAGCTCGCGGCCAGCTCCGGGGTGCAGATGGGATTCGGCGACGCGGGTGCGCACCTGCGCAACATGGCGTTCTACAACTATCCGATCCGGTTGCTGAAGAAGGTCAAGGACGCGCAATCCGACCGCAAACCGTTCCTGTCCGTCGAGCGTGCCGTCCACCGGCTGACGGGCGAGCTGGGCGACTGGTACGGCATCGATGCCGGCCACCTGCGCGAAGGGGACCGCGCCGACCTCGTCGTCATCGATCCGGCGGGTCTCGACGCGACGGTGGACGGATTGTTCGAGGCCGAGGTCCCCGAGTACGGCGGTCTGCGCCGGATGGTGAACCGCAGTGACGGCGCGGCGGTCGCGACGGTGATCAACGGCAGGCTCGTCTACCGCGACGGGGAGTTCACCGGCGGGTTCGGCGCCACCAAGACAGGACGGTTCCTCCGCGCCGGAGCGTCGGCCGCAGACCACAGCGAGCGTGAGCCGGCCGTCCGATGAGCGGCACGGAACGGATCGGCACGTTCACCCGGGACGGGCTCGTGTTCGACGTTCGCGACGAGGGTCCGATCGACGGCACGCCGGTGGTGCTGTTACATGGATTTCCGCAGGACTCGCGGTCGTGGGACGAACTGGCGCCGCTGCTGCACCGGCGGGGATTTCGCACCCTCGCGCCGGACCAGCGCGGCTATTCGGCCGGGGCCCGGCCCCGCGCCCGCTGGGCGTACCGCACCGCGGAACTGGTCGCGGACGTCGTCGCGCTCATCGACCAGGCGGGCCTCGGGCCGGCGCATGTCGTCGGGCACGACTGGGGCGCGGCGGTGGCCTGGGGTATCGCGGCGGAACGGCCCGACCGGGTTCGCACGCTCACGGCGCTGTCGGTGCCGCATCCGGCGGCGTTCGTGCGGGCGATGCTCACCAGTCGCCAGATCCTGAAGTCCTGGTACATGTTCGCGTTCCAGCTGCCGTGGATTCCGGAGCGGCTGATCACCCCGGACGGTTACGGCTACCGGGCACTGCTCGCCAGCGGCCAGTCTGCGGACGGGGCGAAGCGCGACCTGGAGCCCATGCGCGACCGGACGCGGGCCCGGGGCGCCCTGAACTGGTATCGGGCCATGCCGTTCACCGCACCCCGTTCGGCCTCCCGGAAGGTCCGGGTGCCCACGCTCTTCGTGTGGAGCGACGGCGACACGGCGATCGGGCCGGTAGGTCCCGAGCTGACCGCACGCTTCGTCGACGGCCCGTACACCTACGAGGTGTTCCGCGGCGTGAGCCATTGGATTCCGGACGAGGCGGCCGAGCGCGTCGACGAACTACTCGGCAACCACCTGCTCGATGAGTCGTGACGCCGATCGGTCCGTCCGCGCCCCGTCGCCGGGCGGTACTGATCGGCTGTCCGCTGTCGGTGAACGCCGCTCCGTCCGGGTGCGTCGTCTGGAAGACTCCGACGGTATGGAAGCTCAGCGCAGACTGACGCTGGTGACAGCCGCTCCCGAGCAATCACGGGAGGAGCCGTTGGTGCGTGAGCTGTACGGGCGAGTGCTCCGCGAGGCCCGCCGGGACCAGGATCGGAGCCTCGAGGACGTCGCCGCCGCCGTCGGCATGTCGAAGCAGTACCTCTCCGAGATCGAACGCGGGAAGAAGGAGCCGTCGTCGGAAATGCTGCGCGCAGTGTGCGGCGCGCTCGGTCTGCCGGTGGAACACCTGCTGTTCCGGTCCGGGCGCCGGCTCGGCGCGGCGAACCGGAACCCGGCGACCAGGAGCGTGAACCGGCAGGTGCCCACGCTGCTCGCCGCGTAGCGTCCTCCGTCAGGCCGCGACGAGCGTGTCGGCCAGGCCGTACTCGATGGCCTCCTCGGCTGTGAAGATGCGGTCCCGGTCGGTGTCCCGCCGCAGGCGTTCGACGGTCTGACCGGTGTGTTTGCTCAGGATCGCCTCGGTCTGCGAACGGACCCGCATGATTTCCGCGGCCTGGAGCGCCAGGTCGGAGATCGTGCCGTTGCCCTGTGTCGACGGCTGGTGCAGCAGCGTCCGGGAATGGGCCAGGACGTGGCGGTGTCCCTTGGTTCCGGCCGCCAGGAGCACGGCGGCGGCGGACGCGGCCTGACCCATGCAGTACGTGGCGATGGTCGGTCGGAGGAACTGCATCGTGTCGTAGATCGCGAGCATCGCGGTCGTGGAGCCGCCGGGCGAATTGATGTACAGACCGATCTCCTGATCGGAACTGTCCGCCTGGAGGTGGAGTAGCTGTGCCATCACGACATTGGCGACTCCGTCGTCGATCTCGGTGCCCAGGAAGACGATCCGCTCGTTCAGCAGTCGGCTGAAGATGTCGAACGACCGCTCGCCTGCCGGGGTGCGCTCGATGACGTGGGGAATGGTGTATTGGGACATGGCTTCACAATCCAATTCTCGGGGCGGTGGTGTGCGGGGCGATCTCGGCGAACGAGGACACGACGCGGTCGACGATCCCGTAGTCGCGGGCTTCGTCGGCGGTGAACCACCGGTCCCGGTCGCTGTCCTCGGCGATCTGCTCGACCGGATGCCCCGTCTCGGCGGCGAGGATCTCCTGCGACTGTCGTTTCATCCGTTCGAGGCTCTCTGCCTGGATGGCGATGTCGACGGCGGTGCCGCCGATGCCGGCCGAGGGCTGGTGCATCATGATGCGGCTGTGCGCCAGACTGATCCGTTTGCCGTGGGTGCCCGAGCACAGCAGTACCTGGCCCATGCTGGCGGCGAAACCCATGGCGACGGTCACCACGTCGTTGGGAACGAGCTTCATCGTGTCGTAGATGGCCAGGCCGGCGAAGACGGAGCCGCCCGGGGAATTGATGTACAGCACGATGTCGCGTTTGGGGTCGGCGGCCGCGAGCAGCACCAGTTCGGAGCAGGCCCGCTCGGCCATGGCGTCGTCCACCTCGCCGGTGAGGAGGATCGTGCGCTGACGAAATAGTCTGTCCGCCAACAGGTCGCGGTAGTTCAGGTCGGGTAGTGCGGCTGTGGTCATGCCTCCATTACTACCGCCGCGCCGGCGCCGGACCGGCACTTGTCTGCTGTGGGCAGACGACCCGTGCCGGGGAGGTTCCGAACCCCCGGCGACGGCGGGGCGCCCACCCCGGGAAGTGACGCAGATCGCATACGCGGCGACACTCCGGTGTCGACCGCGGTGAACTGGGCGTTCGTGATTCGACGTGACCGCGAGGAGTCCGAGGGGTGAACGACTCACCACGGGCAGGTGAACGTTCGAAACAGACCGCTCGGACAGTGGAATTGCCCGCGCGCGAAGGCGAAGTCGCTGGTTAGGGTACCCTCATGCACGTTCTGTTCATCTGCAGCGGGAACGTCTGCCGCTCGCCGATCGCAGAGCGGCTGACGCACGCGTTCGCGCTTGCCCACGACCTGCCGCACCTCACCGCGGAGAGCGCCGGTGTCCGAGCCCTCGTGGGCTTTCCGATCGAACCCGTCGCCGCCCGCGTCATCGAAGGCCTCGGCGCGAGYGCCGACGGATTCCGAGCGCGCCGCCTTCGGCCCGAGATGATCAAACGCGCCGACCTCGTCCTCGCGATGACCGAGCAGATCCGGGACCGTTCGATGGAACTGCTCCTCGGGACGAGCCACTGCACGTTCACGCTTCGCGAGGCCCGCCGGATCGCCACCGACACCGGTGCCCGCAC
>NZ_JBFUGT010000336.1:0-6798 GCF_056402775.1 Rhodococcus sp. P3_B8 | reverse complement strand
GACCTCGACGACGATCCGTGACCTCGCCTCCGAGCCGATCGTCACTCTCAAGCCGGGCTACGGACTCCGGGGATCGCTCGACGACCTGTTCGCCCGAGCCGGTGCCCTACCCACGATCGCGTTCGAAGGAGAGGACGTGCACACCGTGCACGGCCTGGTCGCATCCGGCTTGGGCGTGGGCATCGTGCCGGCCACGGATACTCCCCCACCCGGGTGCGCGCAGATTCGCCTCGACGATCCCCGAGCCTTCCGCGACATCGGTGCCGCGCGCCTACCCGGTCCCCCGAGCGTCGCGGTCACCACGGTTATCGCTGCCCTCATAACGCTCACGTCGACGGAGAGCGGGGAGACCCCGTGAACCGCGAACATCTCCAACACGATTACGGCCTCCGTTTCGACTGGGGCCTGCCGGGGGCGAAAGCCGTCGGCGCCGACGCCGACGTCGCGGTCGTAGTGGACGTCCTGTGGTTCACCACCACACTCACCGTTGCGGTCGACGCCGGCATCGACGTCCTGCCCTACCGGTGGAACGACGATTCTTCCGAACGCTACGCCCGTGACTCGGACGCGGTCCTCGCCGTCGGACGCAGCCGGGCGGCGAACGGGCAGATCAGCTTGTCGCCGAATACGATTCGACGGACCGCGGCGCCGCGCAGGTTGGTGCTTCCCTCGCCGAACGGATCGACCATCAGCTTCGAGCTCGGCACCGGAACCGGCGTGTGCGTCGGGGCGTCCCTACGGAATGCGACCGCTGTTGCAGACTGGATCGCCCGGCACTGCACGTCGACGTCGGTGGTGTCGGTGATCGCCGCCGGGGAGAAATGGCCGGGCGGCGAACTCCGGCCGGCGATCGAGGATCTGTGGGGCGGGGGCGCCGTGCTGTCCGCTCTGACGGCGATCGGTCGGGGCGCTGACGCGTCGCCGGAAGCCCTGGCGGCCATGACCGCCTGGCGCGGTGTCGCGGTGTCGCGGACCCCCTCCCGCAGTCCCTCGCGGCGTGTGCGTCGGGACGGGAGTTGCGTGCCTCGGGATACCCGCAGGACGTCGTAATCGCCGCCGAGGTGGACCGGAGCACCGCCGTCCCGGTCCTCGAAGATCGCGTCTTCCGAGCGGCTGCGCAATAGAGTGAGCGCCATGTTCGATACCTGGGACGCCGACGCTCCTGGAGTCCTCCGCCTGCCGTCCGGGCGGCTGGTCCGCGGCCGGGGGCTGAGGCGACCACTCCCCGACGGTCCCCTCCCCGATTTCGCCGTCTACCTGCTGGGGCGGACGCCGCCGCCGGTGCAGTGGGACTCACGGTGGGTCCGCTGGCCCGACTTCGCGTTGCCGCGGGACCGCGACGACACCCTCGATGCGCTGGGTGAGGTGTGGCGCCGCGCCGCGACGGAACGGGTGGAGTTGGCATGCGGGGGCGGTCGCGGCCGGACGGGCACAGCCCTCGCCTGCATCGCCGTGCTCGACGGGGTCCCGGCGCGGGACGCCGTCGCGTACGTCCGGCAGCACTACCACCGTCACGCGGTCGAGACACCTTGGCAGCGGCGGTATGTCGGACGGTTTGCCGCGGCACCGTCCTCCTGACGCACCCGACACGAAGACGCCGACGGCCCCGCACGAGATTCGTGCGGGGCCGCCGGCGTGGTGACCGGGAGAAGGCTACTTCTCGGCAGCCGCCTCTTCGCTCTGCTCGGCCGGAGCCGCAGCGCCGTCTTCTTCGACGGGGATAAGCGAGATCTTGCCGCGGTTGTCGATGTCGGCAATCTCGACACRCAACTTCGAGCCGACGCTCACGACGTCCTCGACCTTGGCAATGCGCTTGCCGCTGCCCAGCTTCGAGATGTGCACCAATCCGTCGCGGCCGGGAAGGAGCGACACGAACGCACCGAAGGCGGTGGTCTTGACGACCGTGCCCAGGAAGCGCTCGCCGACCTTTGGCAGCTGCGGGTTGGCGATGGCGTTGATCATGTCGATCGCGGCCTGCGCGGACGGGCCGTCCGTCGCACCGACGAACACGGTGCCGTCATCTTCGATGGAGATGTTGGCGCCGGTCTGCTCGGTGATGGAGTTGATCATCTTGCCCTTGGGGCCGATGACCTCACCAATCTTGTCGACGGGGACCTTGATGGCCGTGACGCGCGGGGCGAACGGGCTCATCTCGTCGGGGGTGTCGATGGCCTCGGCCATGACCTCGAGGATCGTCGCCCGCGCATCCTTGGCCTGCGACAGCGCGCCGGCGAGGACCTTGGACGGGATGCCGTCGAGCTTCGTGTCGAGCTGCAGGGCCGTGACGAAGTCCTTCGTGCCSGCGACCTTGAAGTCCATGTCGCCGAACGCGTCCTCGGCACCGAGGATGTCGGTGAGCGCGACGTAGCGGGTCTCACCGTCGACCTGGTCGGAGACGAGGCCCATGGCGATACCGGCGACCGGAGCCTTCAGAGGCACACCGGCGTTGAGCAGCGCGAGCGTCGACGCGCACACGGAACCCATCGAGGTGGAGCCGTTGGAGCTGAGAGCCTCCGAGACCTGACGGATGGCGTACGGGAATTCCTCGACGCTGGGCAGCACGGGCATGAGTGCCCGCTCCGCCAGCGCGCCGTGACCGATCTCGCGGCGCTTCGGGGAACCGACGCGTCCCGTCTCACCGGTGGAGTACGGCGGGAAGTTGTAGTGGTGCATGTACCGCTTGGTCGTCTCGGGTCCGAGGGAATCGACCTGCTGCGCCATCTTCACCATGTCGAGGGTGGTGACACCCAGGATCTGGGTCTCGCCGCGCTCGAACAGAGCGGAACCGTGGGCACGCGGAACGATGGCGACCTCGGCCGACAGCGAACGGATGTCCGTGATGCCACGGCCGTCGATGCGGAACTGGTCGCGCAGGATGCGCTGACGGACCAGCTTCTTCGTCAGCGAACGGAATGCCGCGCCGAGTTCCTTCTCGCGACCCTCGAAGTTCGGGGCGACCTGCTCGAGGACCTCGACCTTGACCTCGTCGGTCTTGTCGTCGCGCTCCTGCTTGCCCGCGATGGTCAGTGCCGCGCTGAGCTTCTCCGCTGCGGCGGCCTCGACGGCTGCGAACACGTCGTCCTGGTACGCCGGGAAGACGGGGAAGTCACCGGTGGGCTTGGAGGCCTTGGCCGCGAGCTGCTGCTGCGCGGTGCAGAGGCGGGCGATGAACGGCTTGGCGGCCTCGAGGCCCTCGGCCACGATCGCCTCGGTGGGAGCCTGTGCGCCACCGTCGATCAGGGAGATCACGTTGTCGGTGGCTTCGGCCTCGACCATCATGATCGCGACGTCGGCGTCGTCACCGCTGCCGGAGACGATGCGACCCGCGACGACCATGTCGAAGACGGCGTTCTCGAGCTGCTCGACGGTGGGGAATGCGACCCACTGGCCGGCCTTGTTCTCGTCCGAGGTGATGAGCGCGACGCGCACACCGCCGACGGGTCCGGAGAACGGCAGTCCGGCGATCTGGGTGGAAGCAGACGCGGCGTTGATCGCGACCACGTCGTACAGGTCCTGCGGGTTCAGGCTCATCACCGTGACGACGACCTGGATCTCGTTGCGCAGACCGTCGACGAACGACGGGCGCAGCGGGCGGTCGATCAGGCGGCAGGTCAGGATCGCGTCCGTGGAGGGACGGCCCTCACGACGGAAGAACGAGCCGGGGATACGGCCCGCCGCGTACATGCGCTCCTCGACGTCCACCGTCAGGGGGAAGAAGTCGAAGTGCTCCTTGGGGTGCTTGCTGGCGCTCGTCGCGGACAGCAGCATCGTCTCGTCGTCCAGGTAGGCGACGACGGCGCCGGCAGCCTGCTGCGCGAGGCGACCGGTCTCGAAACGAATGGTGCGGGTTCCGAAGGACCCGTTGTCGATCACGGCGGTGGATTCAAACACGCCCTCATCGACCTCTACTGCGGAATTCTCTGTCATCTCTTCTTTTCACTTCCCTCTCGTCTTCGCCGTACCCGCGGGGGCGTTCTCACCCTCCTGGCGAGAACTGCGCACCTGAGGGACATCCCCCTCTCGAGTTCTCGGGATGTCGCTGTGCGGAGGCGGCCGTCGATCGAAGTCCCCCGGACCGTGTCCGGAAGACCACTACCGAAGACCGACACCACATTCTCGGGTGCATACGGTAGTGCTGCCCTCGGCAGCTAACGCCGATAGCCAGCGAGGCCCAGTCTAAGCAAGGCCCCGCCGGCTACCGGAGTGATTTGCGATCGAAATGACCGCTGTGTACGAAACTCAGCGACGCAGGCCGAGACGCTCGATCAGCGAGCGGTAACGCTCGATGTCGACCTTCTGGACGTACTTGAGCAGACGACGACGGCGTCCGACCAGCAGCAGGAGGCCGCGGCGGGAGTGGTGGTCGTGCTTGTGCATCTTGAGGTGTTCGGTGAGATCGACGATGCGCTTGGTGAGCATGGCCACCTGCGCCTCCGGCGAACCGGTGTCGGTCTCGTGCAGGCCGTACTCGCTCAGAACCTGCTTCTTTTCTTCGGTGGTCAATGCCACTGGTTCACTCCTGGTGATGACGTTCGCGTGCAAGGATCGAAACTCGGCGCGGCCACCGCGAACCGCAGCGCACGCCAGCGGTCTACTTTACCAGCTGAAATGGGACGGCTTTACCGCACGTCCTCCGACGCCGCCAGGATCGCACGCGCACGCTCGGCGTCCTTGCCCATCGCGACGATCAGGTCGTCGACCGAATCGAATTTTTCCATCCCGCGGAGCCGCTCCACCAGATCGACGGCCACGTGCTGGCCGTACAGGTCGGCTTCCCGGTCGAGGACGAAGGCCTCCACGGTGCGCGTCCGCCCGGAGAACGTGGGATTGGTGCCCACCGACACGGCGGCCATGTACCGCTCGCCGGAGGTGACCGTGCCCAGGTCGACTCCGTGTCCGAGCACGGTGAACCAGGCGGCGTACACGCCGTCCGCGGGAATCGCGGCATACATGGGCGGCGCGACGTTCGCCGTCGGATAGCCGAGCTGCCGTCCACGACCGTCGCCGTGGACGACGACACCCTCGACGCGGTGCGGACGGCCGAGGGCCTCCGTCGCGGCGGCCATGTCGCCGGCGTCCACGCACGACCGGATGTAGGTGGACGAGAACGTGACCGCGTGCTCCGCGAGCAACGTCACACCGTCGACCGCGAACCCGAACCGGTCTCCGATCTGACGCAGCAGGTCGACGTTGCCCGCAGCCTTCTTGCCGAACGTGAAGTTCTCACCGACGACGACATCCGCCACGTGCAGGCGCTCCACGAGAATCTCGTGGGCGTACCGCTCCGGCGTCAACTTCATGAATTCGGCGGTGAACGGCATGACGCAGAACACGTCGATCCCCAGCTCCTCCGCGAGCTCCGCCCGGCGGGCGAGCGTCGTGAGCTGGGCGGGATGACTGCCCGGACGAACCACTTCCATCGGATGAGGATCGAAAGTCATGAGCACGCTGGGTATTCCACGCGTGCGGGCAGCCGCCACCGCTCGACTGATCAGTTGGGCGTGACCTCGGTGCACGCCATCGAATACGCCGATCGTGAGAACACAACGACCCCAGTCGGCAGGAACCTCGTCGAGACCACGCCATCTCAGCACGAGTGGCAGCCTACGGTGCCGCGCGCCGATGTTCATCTCCGGACCGGGTGTCCGGCCGCCCCGCGCGCCGGCGAAGCGCCACGACCTCGCGGTTCGTGGTCACCCGGGCCGTCCCCCGGCGACGGATCAGGTGTGTCGATGTGTCTCGCCGGTAAGACTTGCCTAAGCTCGATGGCGTGGCCGTGAACAAGAATGACCAGAGCGTGACCGAGGACTCGACCTCCGAGACCGGGGCTCTCTCGGCAGTGGCGCAGGACTACCTCAAGGTCATCTGGACCGTTCAGGAGTGGTCGCAGGAGCGGGTGTCCACGAAATTACTCTCCGAGAAGATCGGAGTGTCGGCGTCCACCGTGTCGGAGGCCATCCGGAAACTGTCCGACCAGGGTCTCGTCGATCACGCCCGATACGGGTCCATCGCCCTCACCGAGGCGGGGCGCGTCGCCGCCGTCGGAATGGTCCGCAGGCACCGCCTCATCGAGACGTACCTGGTGCACGAACTGGGATACGGCTGGGACGAGGTGCACGACGAGGCGGAGGTACTCGAACACGCCGTCTCGGATCTGATGATCTCCCGGATGGACGCCAAGCTCGGCCATCCCGAGCGCGATCCGCACGGCGATCCGATTCCCGCGGTCGACGGCTCGGTGCCCACTCCTCCGRCACGCCAGCTCAGCGACTTCGTCAACGGCGAGAGCGGCCGCATCGCCCGGATCTCGGACTCCGACCCGGCGATGCTGCGGTACTTCGACTCGGTCGGTGTGGCACTGGACGTCACGATCACCGTGCTGGAGCGACGCGACTACGCCGGAACCGTCTCGATCCGGCTCGGCACGCACGACGACTCCATCGAGCTCGGAAACCCCGCCGCCCAGGCCATCTGGCTGGTGTGAACCGCTACCTCAGGGTCGCGGGGCGGACCACCATCACCGAGCTGGCCCGCCGTCCACGTTCCTGGAGCAGCGCGATCGTGTGCCCGCTCGGATCGATGGCAGCGTAGACGCCCTTGATACCGATCGGCTCGAGCCACCGGCCCTGACTGATCGATTCGGCCTCGTCCGCATCGATCTGCCGGTGCGGGAACGCGGTCTGCGCGGCGGCATCGATGTCGAGACTGACCCCCGGCTCCTCGGCCAGCTGTTCCAGCGTGCGCGCGTGCTCGAGCGTGAACGGTCCCACCCGGGTCCGTCGCAGCGAGGTGAGATGT
>NZ_JBFUGT010000335.1:0-6822 GCF_056402775.1 Rhodococcus sp. P3_B8 | reverse complement strand
TCGCTGGACGGCGGCAGCACCGAGCTACCCGCGCCCGGCGAGGCCGGCGACCCGATTCTGTCGGGGGCRCTGCGGGTCGGGCAGGCCCTCGACGGTGACGCCCTCACGCTTCTGCAGTCCACCTGGCAGCGGGCACCCCTGCAGGCCCTCGCGCGGCTGCATCTGCTGGCCGCGGCCGATCTCGTGGAGGATCAGGAATTGCTCGGCAGGCCGCGTGCCGGGTCCGGCGTCGCGGAGCGGCTCGACGGTCTCGCCCAGCTCGTGACGGGGGGAACGGCTGCGCCCGCGCCGGTTCTGGCGGCCGTGGTGCACGGGGAATTGTTGACGCTGAAGCCGTTCGGGGTCGGCGACGGTATCGTCGCGCGCGCCGCGTCACGTCTGGTTTCCGTGGCGAGCGGGCTCGATCCGCACAACCTCGGGGTCCCGGAGGTCAGCTGGTTGCGCCGGCAGCAGGCTTACCGCAACGGGGCTGCCGCGTTCGCGTCGGGCGAGCCGGAGGGTGTCGGCAGCTGGGTCGTCCTCTGCTGCGGCGCTCTGGAGGCCGGAGCCCGGGAGGCCACGTCGATCGCGGAGGCCGCGACGAGTTAGTCGAAATACCCTGCGCTGCAACAAGTTCCCGAACATGTGAAACGGGCGGCGCTGCCGACTGGTGTCGACTTCGCCGCCCGTTAGCACGGACAACCGGTTACCAAGCGTGCAAGGTGGGTTGTGTGGGTGGCCTCGGCGAGAGTCCGAATATCGTCGGGTCGTCCTTGCAACCTGTGCAGGGTCCTTGCCGGTGAAGACTCGAGTCTCGCAGGCCCACAACGCTTCTGCCCTTATAGTGGCTTATGCTTCGCGTGGGTACCTAGTGCCCGTGCTGGGAATCCTGGTCGGGAGATCGATCCTTCTCTTCTGGGTCGACCTTGGCCTTCCGTTCTTCCGTAACTCCTTTGTACCCCGTGACCCCCCTCACAGCAAGTATCAAATTCGGTTTGTGACCGTGTCGCGGGTTGCGGCGGTCAGCGCTTGCGGCGCAACACTCCATACGTGAACGCGCCCGCGACCAGGGCCCCGACGCTCACCGCCGCCGTGGTCACGACGGTGGTCGCGGACGGCGCCTGGAGGCGTGCCCGGAGGGAGACCGGATTCGAGAAAGTCAATATGGGCCAACCGTTTCCGGCCGCAGCCTTCCGTAAAGCCCGGTCCGGGTTGACCGCCGTCGGGTGGCCGACTGCGGTCAGCATCGGGAGATCGGTCACGGAGTCGGAGTAGGCGTAGCATGCCGACAGGTCGTAGTGGTATTCGTCGGCCAGTTGCCGCATCGCGTCCACTTTGCCTTCGCCGTAGCAGTAGAACTCCACCTCGCCGGTGTAGAGCCCGTCCGCGACCGCCATGCGGGTGGCGGTGCTGCGCGTGGCCCCGAGAGCTTCGGCGATCGGCGCCACCACCTCCTCGCCCGACGCCGACACCACGATGACGTCGTGGCCCCGCAACTTGTGGTCCGCGATGAGGTCGGCGGCCTCCGCGAACACCAGGGGGTCCACGATGTCGTGGAGGGTTTCGGCGACCACGGACCGGACCTGGTCCACGTTCCAGCCCGCGCACATGCTCGTGAGGTAGGCGCGCATCCGCTCCATCTGATCGTGGTCCGCGCCCGACAGCAGGAACAGAAACTGCGCGTAACTGCTCTTGAGAACCGATCGGCGGTTGATCAGGCCCTGGTCGAAGAACGGTCTGCTGAACGCGAGGGTGCTGGATTTCGCGATGATCGTCTTGTCGAGGTCGAAGAATGCGGCAACCCGACCTGTCTCGGTGTGTCGACCTGTCTTGGCACTTCTCTGTGGCTTCGCGGTCACAATTTCCAAGGATATGCGGACTTCGAGTGGGGTGGGGGCTCGTCCGAAGGGGCGGAGGAAGGGTCTTTCGGCACTATCGACACGACGGAACGTTCAACAGTTGAACTTGCAAATACTGATCGGGGGAGGTGTAGTATTGCTGATGTCCGGATTTGATCCGGACGATGTTCAGCCCGACCCCCCGGGGCTGAACACTGACGACCCTCGCCTCCTCCCCCCCTGGCGAGGGTCGTCCTCTGTCTGCGTCGGGTCTGCCGCACTCCTCGGCTCGAACCCTCGAAATTGGTGCGCTGGTACCAGTTTTTATCCACAGGGCCGAAGTTGTCCACAGTTCGAGCCGAGCCCCTTCCGGCAGTCTCCGGCAGCGGGCACGCTCGCTGCATGGACGCAGAAGGCGGGGGTGAAGTGCTGGTTCTGGTCGACGACCCGGCATTGCTGCACAGCATCAGGCGCGTGGCGGCAGCGGCCGACCGGGCGCTGAACGAGGTCGACGTCGCCGACGCCCGGCACGTCTGGGGAAGCGCCCCGATCGTCGTACTCGACGCGCGCGCAGCCGCCGCGTGCCGCAACCGGCTCCCACGCCGGCGCCGGGTAGTGCTGCTGTGCGACGGGCCGCCGGGCATCGACGAGTGGCGGATCGCCACCGCGGTCGGGGCGGAACACGTGCTCGCGGTACCCGAGGACGAGTCCGCGCAGGTCGCCGTGCTCGGCGAGCAACCCCAGCGTCCCGACGCGGACGGCACCGTCGTCGCCGTCGTCGGCGGATGTGGCGGTGCGGGCGCCTCCACGCTGGCGGCGGCCACAGCCCTCACCGCTGCGTCGCGGCCGCAGCCGGCCCTTCTGCTCGACACCGACTCGTGGGGGTCCGGCCTCGACGTACTGCTGGGCATCGAGGACGTGCCCGGACTGCGATGGTCGGGTCTGTCGATCGAGGGCGGCCGGATCTCCTCGGGCGCGCTCCGGGACGCCCTCCCCGCCCGCGGCGAGCGGCTGCGGGTGCTCGCCTGCAGCAGGACGGGGCACGGCGCCGGACCGACAGCCGCCGCGGTCCGTGCGGTCACCGATGCCGGCCGCCATGCCGGCGATCTGGTCGTGTGCGACGTGTCGCGGTTCCCCGGCCCGGTCACGGAAACCGTCCTCGAACTCGCCGATCTGGTGGTTCTCGTCGTGCCCGCGACCGTCCGGGCCTGCATCGCCGCGGGAAAGGTGTCGCAGTGGATCACCGAGAGGAACCCCAACCAGGGACTCGTGGTCCGCGGCCCGGCACCCGGTGGGCTCCGCGGCGCCGACGTCGCGGAGGTTCTCGACCTGCCGCTGATCGCGTCGATGCGCGCCGAGCGCGCGCTCACCGGAATGCTCGAACACGGCGGACTGAGGCCGGGCAGGCGCTCCGCGCTGGGCGCCGCGGCCGAGGCGGTCCTCGACACGGTCGGCAGCAGACCGCGGTCGCGGGAGTGGGCGGCATGAGCTCCCTCGTCACACCCGATCTCCTCGACCGTGTGCGCGAACGTCTCGCGCACACGTCCGGCGAGCCGACGCCGGCGACCGTCGCCGCTGCCATCCGCACCGAGTCCGGTGGCGTGCTCGGCGACACCGATCTGCTCGGGGCGCTGCGGGTGCTCATGACCGAACTCACCGGCGCCGGCCCACTCGAGTCGTTGCTGACGGAACCGGGAGTCGCGGACGTGCTCGTCACCGCGCCCGACCGTGTGTGGGTCGATCGAGGCCGCGGGCTCGAACGCGCAGCCGTCCGGTTCACCGACGAGGCGGCGGTGCGCCGGCTCGCGCAACGGCTCGCGCTGTCCGCCGGACGCCGCCTCGACGACGCTCAGCCGTGGGTCGACGGAAGGTTGCGGGACGTCGGGAACGGTTCGTTCGGTGTGCGGCTGCATGCCGTCCTCGCTCCCGTGGCCCAGGGCGGTACTTGCCTGTCGCTGCGGGTGCTGCGCCCGGCCACCCAGGGGCTCGGCGCGCTCGTCGCGGGCGGTGCCGTGGCCGCGGAAGCCCACGACCTGCTGATGATGATCGTGCAGGCACGGCTCGCCTTCCTGGTCACCGGCGGCACCGGCGCAGGCAAGACCACGCTACTGGCCGCATTGCTGGGGGCGGTGGACCCGGCGGAACGGATCGTGTGCGTGGAGGATGCCGCGGAGTTGGCGCCGACGCACCCGCACGTGGTCCGGCTCGTGGCCAGGGCACCCAACGTCGAGGGCGTGGGTGAGGTCACCGTCCGGGACCTCGTCCGGCAATCACTGCGTATGCGACCCGACCGGATCGTCGTCGGCGAGGTTCGCGGCGCCGAGGTCGTCGACCTGCTGACGGCGCTCAACACGGGTCACGACGGCGGTGCCGGAACGGTGCACGCCAACTCGCCCGAGGAGGTTCCGGCGCGGCTCGAAGCGCTTGCAGCACTGGGCGGAATGGACCGCGCGGCGCTGCACAGTCAACTGGCCGCCGCCGTGCAGGTGGTCCTGCACGTCCACCGGTCGTCGAGCGGGGCGCGGCGGCTGACGCAGATCGGTGTCGTCACTCGCGACGAACACGGGCGCGTCACGATCGTGCCCGCCTGGAGCCACGACACCGGTGAGGGTCCGGCGGTGGACCGGCTCCGCCACTTGTGTTCTCGGCGTGGACCGGTGGACTCGGGGACGGTGGTGCCGTCGTGATCGCCGGTCTGGTGGTCCTCGCCTGCGCAGTGCTGGCGGTGCCGTCCGCGAGATCGCGGCCCCGGTTGCTCGCGGTGACGGGCAGGGAAGGTCCCCGTCGCCGGTTGCGTCTGCCCTGGGTGGTTCCGGCGGCACTCGCCGGCATTCCGATCGTGTACGAAGTGGGCGGGCTCTACGCGGTCCTCGCCGCGACGATCGTCTGTGCAACTATGCGTTTCAGGTCGGCGCGACGCAGGGCGGCGAAAGCGAAGGATGCCGATCTACGTGTCGTACTGTCGAGTCTCGAGTTGGTGACGGCGGAACTTCGGGTGGGTGCCCATCCGGCTGCCGCATGCCAGACGGCGGCCGACGAGTCGGCAGGCAGTGTGGCGGCGGCATTCCGGGCCGCGTCGGCGCGCTCGCGGCTCGGAGGATCGGCCGCGGACGGGTTCCGGATCGCGGACTCCCGTGTCGGTACCGAGTTGGGGCGGATCGCCGATATCTGGGCGGTGGCCGACGCGCACGGTCTCGCACTGGCGGAACTGCTCGAGGCTGCACGGACGGACCTGTTGGGACGCAGCCGCTTCCGTCAGCGAACGGAGGCCTCGCTGGCCGGCGCGAGGGCGACGGCGACCGTACTCGCCGGGCTGCCGCTGCTGGGTGTCGGTCTCGGCCAGATGATGGGGGCGGCCCCTCTGACGGTGCTGTTCGGCGGTGGTGTGGGCGGAATCCTGTTGCTGCTCGGTGCGGGGCTGGTGTGCGCGGGCCTGTTGTGGACCGACCGGATTACCGGACGTGTGACGGGATGATCTGGTGCGCGGTACTTCTCCTCGCCTGTGCCGTGCTGGTGTTGCCCGCACCCAGAGCGCCGGTACAGCGACTGCGCGGCAACGGCGGTCGCGGCCCGGGTGATGCGGCGTCCGCGGTCGACGACACCACGCGCCGCGAGGACCCGCTCGCGACCGCCGCGACCTTCGACCTCCTGGCAGCGTGTCTGCGCGCCGGACTGCCCGTCGCGACCGCGGCGCAGGCCGTGTCGCGGACGGCGCCGGCGCCGCTGGCGGAATCGCTGCGCCGCGCCGCGGACCTGCTGTCGCTGGGGGCGGATGCGGCGACCGCGTGGGAGGCGGCCGCGTCGGACCCGGCCACCGAATCCCTTGCCCGCATGGCGCGCCGGTCGGCCGCATCGGGATCGTCGCTCGCCGGTTCCATGACGGAACTCGCCGCCGACGGCCGGATCCAGGTCGAGCATCTGGCGGCGGCGTCGGCCGAACGCGCAGGCGTGCTGATCAGTGGCCCCCTCGGGCTGTGCTTCCTGCCGGCATTCATCTGCCTCGGCATCATCCCGGTCGTCGTCGGGCTTGCCTCGCGAGTGCTGGACGGCGGGCTGTTGTGACACATCGACACTTCCGGCGCAGAACCGCTGCGCCGGACACTCTGAAGGGGGAACACCATGGGACACGGAATCCGGGGCTTGGCGGAAGTTCGAGCATTGACCGCTCGCTTGACGCTGCTCGCGACGGACGAGGACGGCATGTCGACGGCGGAGTACGCCATCGGCACCATCGCGGCCGCGGCCTTCGGCGCCGTGCTGTATTCGGTCGTCACCGGCGACAGCATCGTCACGGCGTTGACGAACATCATCGACAAAGCGCTGAACACCGCGGTGTGATGAGTGCTGCCGAGAACCTGCGCCGGTCGGAGGCCGGCGGCGTGACGGTCGAGGCTGCCATCGCGATCGCGTCGATCGTGGCGGTGGTCGTGCTGTGTGTCGGCGCGATCACCGCGGCGACACTGCACGTCCGGTGCGTCGACTCGGCCCGCGAGGCAGCACGGCTCGCTGCCCGTGGAGATCGCGAGTCGGCGATCTCCACGGCGGCGAAGGTGGCACCCGACGGCGCCGACGTGTCGGTCCGAACCGAGGGGGAGTTCGTCGTCGCGACCGTGCGGGCACGCAGTCCACTCCTTCCGCTCGTGAACATCTCCGCGGAGGCGGTGGCGGTTCTCGAACCCACGGTGCCGGGGTGGAGCGGGGGAGGGCGGTGAGTTCGGGGATCAGCGACGATCGCGGTTCCGTGACCGTGACGGCGTGCTGTGCGCTCGCGGCGCTGGTGGTGCTCACGGCGATGCTGGTGCACGTCGGCTCGGCGGTGTCGGTGCGGCACCGGGCGCAGTCCGCCGCAGATCTGGCCGCCCTCGCCGCGGCCGTCGGGCTGGACCGCGGCACCGACGCGGCGTGTGCCGCGGCCCGGGAGGTCGCGGGGCGAATGCGCAGCGAAGTCGTGTCCTGTGAGGTCGACGACTGGGACGTCGAGGTCGCGGTCACCGCACCCGTGCTT
>NZ_JBFUGT010000334.1:0-6848 GCF_056402775.1 Rhodococcus sp. P3_B8 | reverse complement strand
GGAATGCGGCGTGCTCCTCGCGGGACCGAGCGCGGACACGGTCGTCGCGGACACGTCCCGTTACGCGCAGTCCCGCACACAACTCGAGAAACGCGAACTGTCGTTCAGTGACTTCCTGAAGCGCGAGAACCTCGTCCTGCGCGCCGATCTGCTGCGGCCCTGGGCCAACTGGGTCACCCCGGTCGGCGAGGGCCGCCGCTACGACACGCGGTTCTTCGTCGCCGCCGCACCGCACGGCCAGATCGCGGACGGTGCGACGTCCGAGGCCGAGGACGTGCAGTGGCAGAGTCCGGCCGCGGCGCTCGAGCACTGGCAGGGCGGCGGAAGCATCCTGCTGCCGCCGACGTGGAGTCAGCTCACGGCGCTCAGCGCGTTCGGCTCGGTCGCGGAGGTGCTGGCCGCGGAGCCGGAGATCCCGGTGATCCTGCCGACGCTGATCACGGACGAGGAGCAACTCCGCGTGGAGTTCCCGGGACAGGACGGCTACTACGAAGCCGGTCCGCATCCGTGGGCGTCCCGCGACTGATCGCGATGCGGCGGGCCGCGAAACCGGGTCGGAGGCAGACAAGTAGCCTTTTACCTCATGGCTGAGTTTGTCACTCTCGAGGTATCCGAAGGCATCGGCACGATCCGGCTCGCGCGCCCCCCGATGAACGCCCTGAACCGTCAGGTTCAGCAGGAGTTGCGGGCAGCGGCGCGGGAGGCGACCGTCAACGCCGACGTGAAGGCCGTCATCGTCTACGGCGGCGAGAAGGTCTTCGCTGCGGGCGCGGACGTGAAGGAAATGTCCGAGATGAACTTCGGGCAGATGTCCGACGTGATCGGCGACCTGCAGTCCGACCTCGCGGCGGTCTCCGAGATCCCGAAGCCCACCGTCGCCGCCATCACGGGGTATGCGCTCGGCGGCGGCCTGGAGGTCGCGTTGTCGGCGGACCGGCGCATCGCGGGCGACAATGCCAAGCTCGGTGTACCGGAGATCCTGCTCGGCATCATTCCCGGCGGCGGCGGCACCCAGCGTCTCGCCCGGCTGATCGGACCGTCCAAGGCCAAGGATCTGCTGTTCACCGGCCGGTTCGTCGACGCCGAGGAGGCCCTGTCGATCGGGTTGGTCGACGAGGTCGTGGCGCCGGACGACGTGTACGAGGCGGCCCGCACCTGGGCGTCGCAGTTCACGAAGGGGGCGGGCCGCGCCCTCGCCGCGGCGAAGGCCGCCGTCGACCGTGGGCTGGACGTCGACCTCACGACAGGGCTCGCGGTGGAGCGTCAGCTGTTCACCTCGCTGTTCGCCACCCAGGACCGCACGACCGGGATGGAATCGTTCATCGAGAACGGCCCAGGTAAGGCTCGGTTCACGGGCGAGTAGTCTGGAGCCCGAAACTAGAACCTGTTCACTCTTACCAGCGAGTAGGATTTGCCGCATGACTGCAAGCGCCCATGACGACCCAGCTCCTCATCCGCACGCCACCGCCGAAGAGGTAGAGGCTGCGCTGAAGGACACCAAACTCGCGCAGGTGCTCTACCACGACTGGGAAGCCGAGACGTACGACGAGAAGTGGTCGATCTCGTACGACGAGCGGTGCATCGACTACGCGCGCGGACGTTTCGACGCCGTCGCGGGCGATCAGCCGCTGCCCTACGAGCGGGCGCTCGAACTGGGCTGCGGCACCGGATTCTTCCTCCTCAACCTGATGCAGGGTGGAGTCGCGAAGACCGGTTCGGTCACCGACCTGTCGCCCGGCATGGTGAAGGTCGCCCTCCGCAACGCCGAGGGCCTGGGATTGTCCGTCGACGGCCGTGTCGCCGACGCCGAAACCATCCCGTACGAGGACGACACGTTCGACCTCGTCGTGGGACATGCGGTCCTGCATCACATCCCGGACGTGGAGCAGTCTCTGCGCGAGGTTCTGCGCGTCCTGAAGCCGGGCGGGCGTTTCGTCTTCGCCGGTGAGCCGACCACGATCGGCAACTTCTACGCCCGCTGGCTGGGCCGCGCGACGTGGGAGGTCACCACCCGGGTCACCAAGTTGCCGTTCCTCGCCGACTGGCGTCGCCCGCAGGCGGAACTGGACGAGTCCTCCCGCGCGGCTGCGCTCGAGGCCGTCGTCGACCTCCACACGTTCGATCCGGGCGACCTCGAGAAGATCGCGAAGTCGGCAGGCGCCGAGCAGGTTCACGCGGCCACCGAGGAATTCGCCGCCGCTCTGCTCGGCTGGCCCGTCCGCACGTTCGAGGCCGCCGTACCCCCGGAGAAGCTGGGCTGGGGCTGGGGGCGTTTCGCGTTCACCGGATGGAAAACGCTCAGCTGGGTCGACGAGAAGGTTCTCCGGCACGTGGTGCCGCGGGGATTCTTCTACAACGTCATGATCACCGGCGTGAAGCCCGGCAACTGAATTGGGCTATGCGTTCACTCCCGGGGACGTGGAGTTCCTGCAGAGCCCGGACGGGGCAGCCGCTCTCGCGGAAGTGGACGGCTTCGCATTGACCACGTCTACGCGCCTGGCCGACATCGGCCGGGCGCGTACGCGTTTCGGCTCACACGTCGCATTGCTGGTGGAGACCGTGCTGTTGCGGCGGAAGGCAGCCGCCAAACTTCCCGGCACCGAAAACTGGTTCTTCACGGACGACGCTCTGCAACAGGCGACGCCGCGTGCGGTCGCCGCGCATCGTGCGATCCGGCTGAAGGACCGGGACGTCCACGACGTCACGTGCTCCATCGGCGCCGAACTGGACGCGGTGGTCGGGACGGCCGCGACGGTGATCGGCAGCGACCTCGACCCGGTCCGGCTCCTGATGGCGCAGCACAACGTTCCCGCGGCGGCCGTCGTCCGCGCCGATGCGCTCGTCCCGTGCACCCGCGGCACCGTCGTGCTCGCGGATCCGGCGCGACGGTCCGGCGGCAGGCGAACACACGACCCGGCCGCGCTGGAGCCGCCGCTGCCGGATCTGATCGACGCGTACCGCGGACGGGATCTCGCGGTGAAATGCGCTCCCGGACTTGATTTCGACCGGCTCGGCTGGGACGGCGAGGTGGAGGTGGTGTCGCTCGACGGCGGCGTGCGGGAGGCGTGCCTGTGGTCGCCGGGACTGTCCGGAGCCGGTATCACCCGCCGGGCGAGCGTCCTCGGCTCCGACGGCAGCGCGTGGACGGTGACGGACGCCGAGGACGACGACATCCCCGAACGCGCGCCGGGGGAATGGATCGTCGACCCCGACGGGGCCGTCGTGCGTGCCGGCCTGGTGCGGCACTACGCGGCCCGGCACGGACTGTGGCAGCTGGATCCCCGGATCGCCTATCTCACCGGCGATTCGGTTCCGGACGGTGTGCGGGGCTTCCGCATTCTCGAGCAGGTGAAGTATTCGGAGAAGTCGCTGCGGCAGGACCTGGCGCGCCACGACTGCGGGGTGGCGGAAATCCTCGTGCGCGGCGTCGACGTCGATCCCGCGGTCCTGCGTCCGAAGTTGAAGTTGCGCGGAACTCGTTCGCTCAGTGTGGTGATCACGCGGATCGGCCGCGCAGGCGTCGCGTTCATCTGCGCTTCGCGCCCGTGAGTACTTCTCAACCGCCGGACGTTGACAAGTACTCACGGGTCAGCGGAGGACGAACAGCTCCCCGAGCAGTGTCGGCGTCAGGACTTCACCCTTCGGCCCGACGGACGTGCCGACCGTGAAGCCCTTCGCCCCGGGCAGGGTCTCCTGGTCGAGGGTTTCGCCGGTCCCGGTGTCGAACGTGAGCATCGCCAGCCCGTCCGTACCCTCGCGGACCACCGCGTAACCGGTCGACCCGGCTGTCTGCGCCGGGACGCCCAGCTGCAGCAGATCCTTCCGCTCCCAGACCAGTTCGGCGTGATCGCCCTTGTCCTGCAACGCCAGGAGGTGACCGTCGAGTCCGCCGGCGGGGATGATCAGACCGTCCGCGGACGTCGACGGGCTACCGGCAGCGGCGTACCCGATGTCGTAGCTCCACTTCGCATCACCCGTCGCGGAATCGATCGCCCACAACGTGCCCCAGTTGTCGTTGGTGTAGACGACGGAGCCGTCGGCCGACAAGTCGGGGCTGGACGCGCTACCGCCCGGCAGCGCATCGCTGGACCATTCCTGGGTGATGGCGGGGTTGTCGCCGCCGGAGTACTTCATCGAGACGAGTTCCGCCGCGGGAGCGCCGGGCGCAAAGAACGTGAAGTAGAACTTGCCGGACTCGAGGTCGATCGCCGGCATGTTTGCGACCGGGCAGTCGGGTGCGCCGAAGAAGCAGCCGCTGAGACCCTTGTCGTCGGGCAGGATGTCGACGTTCGCGCCCTCGGCGACGGACGGCGGTGGGACGAGGTCGTACGGTGCCACGACCTTCTGACCGGTCTGCGTGTTCACGACGTTGATCTGGCCGAGCTGGGTGATGAAGAGGAGATTGCCGTCGCCGGTGAACTGCGCCGACAGCGGCGTCCCGACCACCGGTGTGCGCCAACGCAGCTGGCCGTACTCGTTGAACGAGTTGATGGCACCGTTCTCGCCCACGTACACGTTGGCGGCGCCGTCGACGATCGGCGTGGAGGCCACGACACCCGGCGCGAGCTGACGGCACCAGCGTTTGCGGCCGCTGTCCATCTGGTAGGAGAAGAGGTTGCAGCCCTTCTCGGTGCGGGCCGTGATGAAGATCTGGCCGCTGGCGGCCACCGATGCGTAATTCGCCACCGGACCGCCGAGCGGACGCGACCAGGCGAAGGAGAGGTCGCGGGAACCGGTGACGGGGCTGGTGTCGCTGTTGCGGGCGTCGGCGTGCATGCCGGGCCACCCGCCTGCGGAGAAGATGTCGTCGACCTGCGTTCCGCTGCTGCAGCCGCTGAGGACGACAGCCGAGATCGTCGCCAGCGCCAGTACTGACGAACGTAGGACCCGCCGCATTACTTCTCCTCGTCTTCGATAACGCTCGGCCCAGAGACTATCCCGCCGAGGCTGCACCGATCGGCACACCCCGATGCGGGTGTCGGAGTCCGGACACACCCGAACGAGGGCGCGAGCCGTGAACGTAGGCTGACAGGCTATGACGAGCATGTGGGGCGCACCGTTGCGTACGAGGTGGCGAGGATCCCGGCGGAGCGACAGCGAGCAGGCCCGCTTCCTGACACGCGACTCGCTGCGCTGGGTGCTGGCGAACAAGGCGTACACGCCGTGGTACCTGGTGCGGTACTACCGGCTCGCGAAGTTCAAGCTGGCCAACCCGCACGTGATCCTGCGTGGCATGGTGTTCCTCGGCAAGCGGGTGGAGATCCATTCGACCCCCGACCTGTCGCGGCTCGAGATCGGCCGCTGGGTACACATCGGCGACGGCAATGCGATCCGCTGCCACGAGGGTTCGCTGCGCATCGGCGACAAGGTGGTCTTCGGCAAGGACAACGTCGTCAACACGTACCTCGACATCGAGATCGGCGCGTCGACGCTCGTGGCGGACTGGTGCTACATCACCGACTTCGATCACCGCATGGACGACGTGAACGTTCCGATCAAGGATCAGGGCATCGTGAAGGGCCCGGTCCGCATCGGACCCGACACGTGGGTGGCGGCCAAGGTCACGGTTCTCCGCAACACGCGGGTGGGGCGAGGCTGTGTCCTCGGCGCGCATGCCGTCGTGAAGGGTGACATCCCGGACTTCAGCATCGCCGTCGGTTCGCCAGCCAAGGCCGTGAAGAACCGCAAGGCCGAGTGGGAGGCGGGCGCGTCCGAACGCGCGAAGTACATCGCCGCCCTCGAGGACATCGCCCGGAAGAAGGCGGCGCAGGAGAACTGACCGCCGCGGTGGCATAGTCGGCGTCATGGCCGTGTCGGACAGGGAACTCGAGGAGCGCATCCGGGCGCTCCTCGATGCCCGAGCCGACAGTGCGAGCATCTGCCCGTCGGACGTCGCGCGCGCCGTCGCCCCGGACGACTGGCGGCCCCTGATGGAACCGGTGCGGGAGGCCGCCCGGCGCCTGGCCGACGCCGGGGAGGTCGAGGTCACCCGGAAAGGTGCCGTGGTGGATCCGCGATCGGCACGGGGGCCGATCCGGATCCGATGGGCCCGCACGGACTGAGGGCCACGTCAGCGACCGGGCAGCGGACGCTCGGGAATCTCCGGCCTCGCCAACGGGTGCCGCACGCGACGCTTGGCGCCCGCGTAGACGTGGACGGTGTCCTCGGCCACCTTGTGCCAGTCGAAATCCGCGGTGAGACGGTCGCGGGCGGCCACCGCGCGCTGCTGGGCGCCGGCCGGGTCGTCGAGGACCTCCCGGACCGCGGACGTGAGCCCGGCGACGTCGCCCGGCTGGAACGACATGCCGGTCTCGCCGTCGACGACCGCTTCACCGAGGCCGCCGGCGGTGGACGCCACGAGCGGGGTGCCGGAGGCGGCGGCCTCGAGTGCGATGATCCCGAACGGCTCGTACCGGCTGGGCAGGACGATGGCGTCGGCGCCGTGCAGCCACCCGAGCAGTTCGATGTGGTCGAGGTTGCCGAGGAAGTTCACGGCACGGGCGACGCGATGGGTGCGGGCCTGCTGGTAGAGCCAGGTGAACTGGGTGCCCTCACCGGCGATCGACAGCGTGGTCCCGGGGTGGCTGCGGCGGATGCGGGGGAGCGCGGCGATGGCGTCCTGCACACCCTTCTCGTATTCGAGGCGGCCGACGAACAGTAGTTTCGGCGGTCCGGACCGCGGCGCGCGCTCGCGGAAGCTCCAGGTGGTGAGGTCGATTCCGTTGCGGATCACCGTGATCGGCGGGAGCTGCGGACCGTAGAGGGTAGTCACTTCGTCCTGCATCGACGCGGAACAGGTGATGAGCGCATCGGATTCGTTGGCCAGCCACCATTCCACCGAATGCACC
>NZ_JBFUGT010000333.1:0-6887 GCF_056402775.1 Rhodococcus sp. P3_B8 | reverse complement strand
CTGCACCTCGATCCGCCACTGCGGCTCGGCACCGAGGAGACGCGCCCGCAGCATGTCGTGGTGATCCACGACGGCCGCGATCGTGCGCTTCAGCAGTGTCTCGTCGGCCGCGGCGGGCAGGGACAGCAGCGCGGTCTGGGTGTAGCGGCGGAAGTCGCCGCCGCGTTCGAGCAGCCACGCGGTGATCGGGGTGACCGGCATCTCGCCGATCCCGCCGCCCGGMAGTTCGTCGAGGACCACCACGTCGGCGGCGCCCGCCCAGGAGGCGGCCTCGGCGAGCGTGGCAACGGTCTTGGCCTCGAACACGTCCCGCGGGGTGAGCACCACGCCGGCGGCCTTCGCCCGGGCCACCAACTGGATCGACATGATGCTGTCGCCGCCGAGTGCGAAGAACGAGTCGTCCACACCCACCGATTCCAGACCGAGTACCTCGGCGAACAGACCGGCAAGGACGGTTTCCATCTCCGTGGCCGGGGCGCGGCCCGCCGACACCCGGGCCCCGAAGTCGGGTTCCGGCAACGCGCGGCGGTCGAGTTTGCCGTTGCTCGTCAACGGCAGTGCGTCGAGCACCACCAGGGTGGCGGGCACCATGTACGAGGTGAGCTGGGTGCCGACGAACTCGAGCGCGGACGACACCTCGACGGTGGCGCCGGATTCCGGAACCACGTAGCCGATCAGCCGGTGACCGCCGTGCCCGTCGTCGCGGGTGAGGACGACGGCCTGGGCGATGCCGCGGTACCGGAGCAGCGCGGATTCGATCTCGCCGAGTTCGATGCGGAAACCACGGATCTTGACCTGGAAGTCGCTGCGGCCCAGGTACTCGAGCTGGCCGTCGGTGTTCCAGCGCGCCAGGTCACCCGTGCGGTACATCCGGGCCCCGGGCCGGAGCGGGTCGGCCACGAACCGGGTCGAACTGAGCCCGGCCCGGCCGAGGTAGCCGCGGGTCACCTGGTCACCCGACACGTACATCTCCCCGATGGTGCCCGGGGGAACCGGGTGCAGGCGCCGGTCGAGGACGTGGACGTGCAGCCCGGCGATTCCGCGGCCGATCACGCTGGCCGACGCGGACTCGGCGAATTCGCGGTCGAGCGCGAGGTAGCTGACGTGGACCGTCGTCTCGGTGATGCCGTACATGTTCACCAGCGTCGGGGCGGAGTCGTCGTGCCGCGAGTACCAGCGGCCGAGCTGTCCGAGGTCGAGCGCCTCACCACCGAAGATCACGTACCGCAGGGCCAGTGCCGCCGCGTTCACGTCGATCTCCGAGACGATGCGGTCGGTCTCGGCGAGCTGGTAGAACGCGGTCGGGGTCTGGTTGAGTACGGTGACCTGCTCGTTCCGCAGGAGTTCGTGGAACATTTCCGGCGACCGCGCCGTGTAGTAGTCGACGACGACGAGTCGGCCGCCATAGAGCAGCGGACCCCACAGCTCCCACACGGAGAAGTCGAACGCGTACGAGTGGAACATCGTCCACACGTCGTTCTCGTCGAACCCGTACAGCGGCTGCGTGTTCGCGAACAGCGTCAGCACGTTGCGGTGCGAGACGACCACGCCCTTGGGGCGGCCCGTCGACCCGGAGGTGTAGATGACGTACGCCACCGACGCGGAGTCGAGCGGCGCCAGCCGGTCGGCGTCGGTGATCGTCGCCGGCGACTGCTGCGCGAGGTCGGCGGTGGTCTCGGGGTCGTCGAGCAGGATCGCCGGGGYCTCCGAATCCGGCAGGGCGGAGACGTCCCCCGTGGTGGTGATGACACAGTTCGGTGCGGCGTCCTCGAACACGAACGCCAGCCGGTCCGCCGGGTAGGTGATATCGACGGGCAGGTAGCCGCCGCCGGTCTTGATCACCGCCAGCAGGGCGATGATCAGATCGCAGGTGCGTGGAAGCGCCACGGCCACCAGCGTTTCCGGCCCCACTCCCTGGGAGATGAGCAGGCGGGCCAGCCGGTTCGACCGGGCGTCGAGCTCCGCGTACGTCAGTGCCACGTCCTCCGACGTCACGGCCGTGGCGTCGGGGAACCRGGCCACGCTCTGGGCGAACCGGTCCGCGAGGGTGTCGGTGCCCGCGTCGAGTCCGGCGGTGTTCCATTCGGTCGCCATCGCCGACCGCTCGGCGGCGTCGGTGATCACGATGTCCCCGACCGGGGCCAGYGGGTCGGAGGTGACGGCACCGAGGATGCGCAGGAACCGGTCGGCGAACGTCCGGACGGTGCCGGCGTCGAACAGATCGGTGGCGAAGATGAACGACGCGGCGATACCCGACGCCACCCCGTCCGCGTCGAATCCTTCCTCGACGCTGAGCTGCAGGTCGAACTTGGCGACCTCGAGATCGAAATCGACGGCGGCCGCGGTCAGTTCCGGGAGCTCGAGCCGCGGCGTCTCGTTGTTCCGGAACTCGAGCAGCGCCTGGAACAGCGGCGAGTGCGCGGTGGAGCGCTCCGGCGCGAGAACGTCGACGAGCCGCTCGAACGGCAGGTCCGAATGGTGGAACGCGGCCAGGTCGGTGGCCCGCACCTGATCCATCAGGGCGCCGAAACCCGCCGCCGGGTCGACAGCGCTCCGCAGCACCAGGGTGTTGACGAACATGCCGACCATGTCGTCGAGTGCCGCGTCACCGCGGCCGGCGATGGGTGTGCCGACCGCGATGTCCTCGGTCGACGAGAGCGCCGACAGCAGCACCGACAGGGCCGCGTGGACGGCCATGAACATGGTGGAGTTGTGCTTGCGCGCCAACGCCGCCAGCGCCCGGTGCACGTCCGCCGGAATCGTGAAGTCGACCTGCGCACCGCGGAACGACTGCTGGACCGGCCGCGCCCGGTCGGTGGGCAGCTGCAGGAGTTCGGGCAGGTCGGCCAGCTGATCCGTCCAGTACCGGAGTTGCTGGGAGATCAGCGATTCGGCGTCGCTCTCGTCGCCCAGCAGTTGCAGCTGCCACAGGGTGTAGTCGGCGTACTGCACCGACAGTGGGTTCCACTGCGGTGCGCTCCCCGCGATGCGGGCGGCGTACGCGGTCATGACGTCCCGGGCGAGCGGGGTGAGCGAGAACCCGTCGGCGCAGATGTGGTGCACCACGATGACGAGCACGTGGTCGTCGGGGGCGAGTGCGAACAGCGCCGACCGCATCGGCACGTCGGCCGTCACGTCGAAGCCGGCGGTCGCGAGACCGGCGATGTGCTCCCTCAGTTCGTCCTCGGACACCTCGACGATCTCGAGGTTCGGCGTCCACTGACCCGGCGAGAGGACCACCTGGGTCGGTTCGCCGTCGTGGGACGGGAACACGGTCCGCAACGATTCGTGGCGGACGAAGACGTCCGTCACCGCCGCGCGCAGCGACTCCACGTCCAGGTGACCGGTCAGCCGCACGGCCAGGGGAATGTTGTAGGCCGCCGACGACGTGTCGAACTGGTTGAGGAACCACATCCTCTTCTGCGCCAGGGACACCGGCACGTGCGCGGGCCGCGGCATCGGGCCCAGCGGGATCCGGACGTGGGCGCCGTCCTGCGCGGGTGCGAATGCCGTCGACTCGATGAGGCGGGCCAGCTGATGGATCGTCGGCGCCTCGAACAGGGTGCGGACACCGATGTCGGTGTCCAGTTCCGCGGTCAGGCGCGCGGCGACACGGGTCGCGATCAGCGAGTTTCCGCCGATGTCGAAGAAGTTGTCGTCGATGCCGACCCGTTCGATGCCCAGGACGGTGGTGATGACGTCGGCGATCGTGTGTTCGAGGACCGTCGACGGCGGCCGGAAGTCGTCCGACGTGGGCAGGAACTGCGGTTCGGGCAGCGCTGCCCGATCGAGCTTGCCGACGGGGGTGAGCGGGATCTCGTCCAGGATCATGATGCTGGACGGCACCATGTGTGCGGGCAGCAGGTTCGCCGTCCACTCCTTCAGTTCCGGCGGTTCCAGTGCCGACTCGGTCTCCGGCAGCACGTAGGAGACGAGTACGGTGTCGCCGGCGGGGCCGGGACGCCCGAGGGTGACGGCGAACGCCACGGACGAATGCGCGGCGAGCGCGCTGTCGATGTCGCCGAGCTCGATGCGGAACCCGCGGATCTTCACCTGGAAGTCGGTGCGGCCCAGGTATTCGACCGTGTGATCGGACCGCCACCGCGCGAGGTCGCCGGTGCGGTACATCCGGTCGCCCGGCCCGCCGTAGGGGTTGGCGACGAACCGCTCGCTGGTCAGCCCGGCGCGTGCATGATAGCCGCGGGCCAGGCCCTCACCGGAGATGTAGAGCTCGCCGGCGACGCCGACGGAGACCGGTTGCAGCCGCGAGTCGAGAATCACCTCGGAGACGCCGCGGACGGGGGCACCGATGGTGACCGTCTCCCCCGCCTGCAGGTGGTCGCTGAGGTTGCTCATGATGGTGGTCTCGGTGGGACCGTAGCCGTTGTACATGGTGCGGCCCGGCGCCCAGCGGGTCACCAGTTCCGGCGGGACCGCCTCGCCGCCGGCGACCACGTTCTGGAACACGTCGAGCCCCTCGGGGTCGACGGAGGCCAGCGCCGCGGGGGTGACGAACCCGTGGGTGACGCTCTCGCTGCGGATCAACTCCGCGAGTTCCTCGCCGCCGTACACGGACGGCGGCACGATCACCATGGTCGCGCCGACGGCGAACGACAGCAGGTATTCGAGGACCGAGGCGTCGAAGCTCGGTGAGGAGAAGTGCAACGCCCGCGACGTGGAATCGGTCGCGTAGCGGGTCCGCTGCTCCTCGGCGAAATTGTCGAGACCGCGGTGGCTGACCACCACGCCCTTCGGCTTGCCGGTGGAGCCGGACGTGTAGATGACGTACGCCGGGTGTGCGAAGCGCAGGGGCGCGACGCGGTCGTCGTCGGTGACGGTGTCGGTGGACATCGCCCGAACGGCCGTCGCGGTCTCGGCGTCGTCGAGGGTCAGCCAGCTGACCGCGTCGGGGAGCCGGCCGTGGTCGGCGTCCAGGCGGAGACCGAACGTGCACCCGGAATCCGTGACCATGTGCTCGACCCGCTCACGCGGGTAGGTCGGATCGACCGGAACGAACGCCGCGCCGGTCTTGGTGATCGACCAGACCGCCAGGACCGATTCGATGGACCGTGAGATACCCAGGGCCACGATGTCTTCCGGGCCGACGCCGCGGTCGATGAGCAGACGCGCGAGCTGGTTGGACCGTTCGTCCAGTTCCCGGTAGGACATCCGGCGGTCCCCGAACACGAGTGCGGTCGCGTCCCCCGCGGCGGCGGCCGTGTCGGTGAACATCTGCGGCAGTGTTCGCACGGAGCGGCCGGACGGGCCGCGGGCCGGAACCAGTTCGGCCTCCTCGACGTCGGTGAGCAGACGCAGCTGCGCCAGTTTCATCCCGGGATGCTCGGCGAGCGCGATCAGCGCCCGGACGATCCGGTCGCCGATCCGCTCCACGTCGGCCCGGTCGAACAGCTCCTCGACGTACTCGAGCTTCAGCTGCAGGTTCTCGTGCGCCGAGGCGATCAGCGCGAGCGGGTAGTGGGCGGCGTTCGCGCTGTCGTGCACGTCGAGGACGTGCATGCCGGCGATGTCGGTCTGCTCGGTCAGCCCTTCCCGATCGACGGGATACGACTCGAACACGGTCAGCGTGTCGAAACCGGCACCGGGACCGGCCACCGACTGAATGTCCGTCAGTCCGACGTAGTGGTGGTCGAGCAGCGCGGCTTGCTCGCCCTGGATGCGTTCGAGCAACTCCCCCAGCGTTTCCCGCGGGTCGAGAACCACGCGCACCGGCAGGGTGTTGATGAACAGGCCCACCATCGACTCGATCCCCGCGATCTGCGGAGGCCGACCGGACACCGTCCCACCGAAGACCACATCGGAGCGACCGACCAAGCCGCCCAGCACGATTCCCCACGCGGTGCGGATCAGGGTGCTGAGGGTCAGACCGTGCTCGCGTGCGAGCACACTCAGCTGATCGGTCCGGTCGACGTCGAGTTCGACGAGCAGTTCATTGGACTGCGTGTCGCTCTGCACCGACGCGTCGGCGGGCGCGAGCAGCGTCGGCTCCTCCACCCCGGCGAGGGCACGCCGCCACACACCGAGGGAGTCCTCGGTGCTGCGGTGCGACATCCACGCGAGGTAGTCGCGGTACGGGTGCACCCGCGGCAGCGCCGTGGCGTCACCCTCCGTGGCGTACAGGGTCAGGAGGTCGCGGATCAGCAGCGGCATCGACCAGCCGTCGAGCAGGATGTGGTGGTTGGTGATGATCAGGCGCTGCTCGTCCCCACCGATCTGGATCAGCATGAACCGCAACAGCGGCGGGGTGGCCATGTCGAACCCGCGGCGCCGGTCGGCGTCGAGGAGTCGCACGATCTCGGCCTCGCGGCTCTCCGCGTCCAGCCCGGACAGGTCGATCTCCGTCCAGGGCAGCTCGGCGTACCCGTGGATCGCCTGAACCGGGGTGCCGCCCTCGTCGTAGACGAACGACGCCCGCAGGTTCGCGTGCCGGTCGAGCAGGGCCTGCCCGGCCACCCGCATGCGGGACGGCACGGCACCGCGCAGTTCGAGAGTCACCTGCACCGTGTACGAGTCGATCGTCTGATCGGCCAGCAGTGCGTGGAAGAGCAGTCCGGACTGCAGCGGCGACAGCGACCAGATGTCGGACAGCGCCGGGAAGCGCGATTCGATGCGGTCGATGGYGTCCTGGTCGAGGCTGACCAATTCGAGGTCGGACGGGGTCACGCCGCCGGCGTCGGGGCGGGCCGCGTACGTCGTGAGCGCGGTGAGCGCCCGGACCCACAGTTCGGCGAGTTCCCGGACCTCGGCGACGGTCAGGACACCGGCCGCGTACGCCCAGGTGGCGCGCAGCTGCGGCCGGTCCTCCACCTCGGTGGTGACCGCGTTGACGTCGATCGCCGAGGTGACCGGGGTGTCGAGGTCCTGTGCAC
>NZ_JBFUGT010000332.1:0-6934 GCF_056402775.1 Rhodococcus sp. P3_B8 | reverse complement strand
GTTCTGGCGGCACTCCCCCCGGGCGGCGAGCACGAAGAGCACGCTCGTCAACGCGGGCGGGATCGGGGTCTCGCCGCTCGCGGAGACGACCGCCCGCAACGACCGCCCGAGTGCGAACACCGCATCGACGAGCGCTTGCGCAGTATCTGCCTGTACCGACATCCAGTCCCCGTCCCACACACCCACTACTTGCGGGCCGACTATAACGTTTTGTTGCGTTCGGTAACGATGCGCCGCTGTCAGCGCGTCAGCAACGCGATGCACTCCACGTGGTGGGTGAGAGGGAACGCATCGAACGCGCGCAGCTCGTCGACATGATATCCCTGCGCGAGGTACAGACCGATGTCGCGGGCGAACGACGCCGGGTCGCATCCCACGTGCACGACCCGCTCGGCGCCCGCGGCGGCGACCGCGTCGATCACGTCACGCCCGGCACCCGCACGCGGCGGATCGAGCACCACGACCTGCGGCGGGGAGGCGAGCCCGGAGACGGCGCGCTCTACCCGGTCGGAGTGGAACCGCACCTGCGGGAGGTCGGAGAGCGCGGCCTTCCCATCCGACACGGCCTGGCGTGAGGACTCGACGGAATCCACGTGTCCGGACGGCCCGGCATCGCCGGCGAGGGCGGCGGCGAACACACCCACTCCCCCGTACAGGTCCCATGCGGTCTCGCCCGCGGACATCCCGGCCCATTCGGCGACCACTGCCGAATACGTTTCCGCGGCCCCGCGATGCGCCTGCCAGAACCCGGTGGCGGCCAGCGCCCATTCCCGGTCGCGCACCCGCTCCACCGGGCGACCCGATCCGACGACCACCCGCTCGGCGCGTGGCGCACCGCTGGCGGCGCGGCGAGCCATGGCACCGCGGCGCCCGGGACTCGTGCGGCCGGTCCGCGACACCTTCGGCGGAGCGATCTCGACCACGTGCCGCTCCCCCGCGCCGTCGAGGACGATCTGCACCTCGCTGCCGGGCTTCCAATCGTGCTCGCTCACACCGTCGTAGGCGGCCGACTCGATCTGCGGGCACGCCAGGTCCGTGACGATCCCGGAACTGCGGTGCCGGTGATAGCCGGGGCGGCCGTCCGGGTCGACGGCGAGCCGTACCCGCGTGCGCCAGCCGGTGCCGTCTCCGGTGCCGGGCAGTTCCTCGACGTCCACGTCCCGCTGCACACGTGCGAGCCGCGCCAACTGCTCGGCCACGACCTGCGCTTTCATGTCCCGCTGCACGTGCAGGCTCGCGTGCGAGAAGTCGCAACACCCCGCGCCGCCCGGACCCGACACCGGGCACACCGGGGTGACCCGCTCCGGGGACGCGTCGAGGATCTCGACCGCGTCGGCCCGGCAGTAGGACCCGCCGCGATCCTCGGTGACGAGGGCGATCACCCGCTCGCCGGGCAGTCCGTGCCGCACGAAGACCACGCGGCCCTCATGGCGGGCGACGACGAAACCGCCGTGCCCGGGATTTCCCAGCCGCRGTTCGAAGCGGCGGTCCGACCAGTTCTCACTCAACGCTTCTCGCCCGTCACTTGTCGTCGGGTTCGTAGCCGCGGCGTGACGCCCCGGCCGTGTATTCGATGTTCAGTGTCTTCGCCTTCTCGGACGAGTTCAGTTGCCACGGAACGCTGGTGACCATCACACCTGGCTGGAACAGCAGGCGGCTCTTGAGCCGCAGCGCACTCTGGTTGTGCAGGATCTGCTCCCACCAGTGCCCCACCACGTACTCGGGGATGAACACGGTGACGACGTCCCGCGGCGAATCCTTCCGGACGCGCCGCACGTAGTCGAGCACGGGTTTGGTGATTTCGCGGTACGGCGACTCGATCACCTTGAGCGGCACCGCGATGTCGGTCTTCTCCCACTGGCGCACGAGCGCCCGGGTGTCGGGTTCGTCGACGTTCACCGTGATCGCCTCGAGTGTGTCCGGCCGTGTGGCCCGGGCATAGGCGAGCGCCCGCATCGTCGGCATGTGCAGCTTGGAGACGAGGACGATGGAGTGAGTCCGGCTGGGCAGCACCCCGTCCCATTCCTGTTCCTCGAGCTCCCGCGCGACGCTGTCGTAGTGCTTCCGGATCATCTTCATCACGACGAAGATGGCGACCATGGCCACGATCGCGATCCAGGCGCCTGCCGCGAACTTCGTGATGAGCACGATGATCAGGACGGCGCCGGTCATGGCGAGGCCGATGGAGTTGATCACCCGGGAGCGGTGCATCCGCCGGCGCTGAGCCGGGTCGTTCTCGGTCTTCAGGTGCCGGGTCCAGTGCCGGATCATGCCCGTCTGGCTCAGCACGAACGAGACGAACACGCCGACGATGTACAGCTGGATCAGCTTGGTCACCTCGGCGCCGAACAGGACGACGAACGCGATCGCCGTCCCGGACAGGAACAGGATGCCGTTGCTGAACGCCAGGCGGTCGCCGCGGGTGTGCAGCTGCCGGGGCAGGTAGCGGTCCTGCGCGAGGATCGAGCCGAGCACGGGGAACCCGTTGAAGGCCGTGTTGGCGGCGAGCACAAGGATCAGGGCCGTCACGATCGCGATGAAATAGAAGCCGATGGGGAAACCGCCGAACACCGTCTCCGCGATCTGCGCGATCAGAGTCTTCTGGTGATATCCGGTGGGGGCGCCGATCAGCTGCTCGGCCGGGCTGTGCGCGTACACGATCCCGATCTTCTGGGCCAGGATGATGATGCCCATCAGCAGCACGATGGCAATCGATCCCAGCAGCAGCAGCGTGGTGGCCGCGTTGCGGGACTTGGGCTTCTGGAAGGCGGGAACACCGTTGCTGATCGCCTCGACACCGGTCAGTGCCGCACAGCCGGAGGAGAAGGCCCGAGCGATCAGGAACGCGAACGCGATCCCGTACAGGTGGGAGTCCTCGGCTTCGAGTTCGAATCCGGACGATTCGGCGCGCAGGTCGTCGCCGAGGACGAAGATCTGGAAGAACCCCCACAGCAGCATCAGGGCCATGCCGGCGATGAACGCGTATGTCGGGATCGCGAAGGCTGCACCGGATTCACGGATGCCACGCAGGTTGATGGCAGTCAGCAGCACGATGGCCGCGACCGCGAACAGCACCTTGTGCTGGGCCACGAACGGCACCGCCGAACCGATGTTGGACGCGGCCGACGAGATGGAGACCGCGACCGTGAGGACGTAGTCCACCAGTAGGGCGCTGCCCACGGTCAGACCCGCGTTGGGACCGAGATTGACGGTCGCGACCTCGTAGTCGCCGCCGCCCGACGGGTAGGCGTGCACGTTCTGCCGGTAACTGGCGACCACCACCGCCATCACTGCGGCGACGGCAAGTCCGATCCAGGGGGTGTACGCGTAGGCGGAGATGCCCGCCACCGATAGTACGAGGAAGATTTCCTCGGGGGCGTAGGCCACCGACGACATCGCATCGGAGGCGAAGACCGGGAGGGCGATCCTCTTGGGAAGCAGCGTGTGCCCGAGCTTGTCGCTCCGGAAGGGTCTGCCTAGCAGTAGCCGCTTTGTGGCGGTCGAGAGCTTTGACACTGCCAAAGCGTAAGCCGTCCGCAGAAAACCTGGACCCTCACCCACCAATGTGTCCGGATTGCGATCTCTGTCTCGGTTGCTCTTCCGCCTGGGCACTGTACGGTTCGATTCGGTACGCACGTACTCGAGACGTGACGTAAGAGCCCATGAACGGAGTACAAGGTGTATGTGGTCATCATGGGATGCGGCCGGGTCGGCTCATCCCTCGCTGGCTCGCTGACCCGGATCGGCCATGAGGTCGCGGTCATCGATCGCGACCCTGCCGCATTCCTACGTCTCGAACCCGACTTCCCCGGACGCACCGTCGTCGGCATGGGATTCGACCGTGACGTGCTGGTCAAGTCCGGTATCGAGCGCGCAGAGGCATTCGCCGCAGTGTCGTCCGGAGACAACTCCAACATCATTTCCGCACGCGTGGCCCGGGAGACGTTCGGCGTGGAGCGCGTCGTCGCCCGGATCTACGACGCCAAGCGTGCCGCCGTGTACGAGCGGCTCGGGATCCCCACTGTCGCCACCGTCCCGTGGTCCACGGACCGCTTCCTGCACACCCTCACCCGCGACAGCCAGACCGCCAAGTGGCGCGATCCGTCCGGAACCGTCGCGGTCACCGAGTTGTCCCTGCACGAGGATTGGATCGGCAGGCCGGTCGCCGAACTCGAGGCGGCGACGAATTCGCGTGTCGCGTTCATCATCCGCTTCGGCACCGGCGTCCTTCCCGACCGCAAGACGGTCTTCCAGGCCGACGACCAGGTGTACATCGCGGCCGTGTCGGGAACGGTGGCCGAGGCCGTCGCGCTCGCGGGCAATCCCCCGCCTTCGGACAACTGAGACGGCAGTGAGAATGTTCACGATCGACCACCCGAACGGAAGCAATCGATGAGAGTCGCAATCGCAGGAGCCGGGGCAGTCGGACGCTCGATCGCGCGCGAACTGGTCCGCAGCGAACACGCCGTCATGCTGATCGAACGCAAGCTCGAGCACGTCGAACAGGAGTCGGTGCCCGAGGCGACCTGGGTCCACGCCGACGCGTGCGAACTGAGCAGCCTCGAGGCCGCATCCCTCGAAACCTACGAGGTGGTGATCGCGGCCACCGGTGACGACAAGGCCAACCTGGTCCTCAGCCTCCTCGCGAAGACCGAGTTCGGGGTCAGTCGTGTGGTCGCCCGCGTCAACGATCCCCGCAACGAGTGGTTGTTCGACGAGTCCTGGGGAGTCGACGTCGCCGTCTCCACCCCCCGGATGCTCGCCTCGCTGGTGGAGGAGGCGGTGTCGGTCGGCGATCTCGTGCGGCTGATGACATTTCGCCAGGGGCAGGCCAACCTCGTCGAGGTCACGCTGCCCGACAACACCCCGCTCGCCGGGAAGCCCGTCCGCAAGCTGCAATTGCCCCGCGATGCCGCGCTGGTCACCATTCTCCGCGGCGGACGGGTCATCGTGCCGCAGCAGGACGATCCGCTCGAGGGCGGTGACGAACTGCTGTTCGTCGCGTCCGTGGACGTCGAGGACGACCTGCGAGCGGCCGTCGGGCTCTCCTGACCCGGCGGGGACCGATCGACACCCGGGAGGATCCGATGGGTACCACCGCAACACCCGAGAGCATCGTCGTCACCGACAGCCCGCAGCAGAGCCGGTACGAGATCCACGCCGACGATGAACTCGCGGGAATCGAGCAGTACGAAGTCGACGGGGACGTACACGTTTTCGTTCACACCGAGATCTATCCGCAGTACGAGGGACTCGGACTCGCCCGGACGCTCGTGGGTGCGGCCCTGGACGATCTCCGCCGCCGTGGGCTGCGGGTGCGCCCGGTGTGCCCGTACGTCGTGAGGTTCGTGTCGAAGCATCCCGAGTACCAGAACCTCGTGGCCTGATCGGGTCGGCGACTTCGTCTCCGGCACAACCGGTCAGGGCCGACGCGGTCCTCAGCGTGGGGCTGCGCTCAGGTGCGGCCGGGCTCGTCGCGGGGGCCGCCCGCTTCCGTGTCGTCCGTCGGTTCGCCGGCGTCGTCCGACGGTGCCGGTTCGACGATCCGGTCTGCCCGGCGCACAGCCCAGATCGTCACCAGGAGAGCCAATCCCGCCAACGGCCAGCCCATCGCGATGCGCGCGAACGCGAGCCAGCCCGTCTGGTCCGAATCGTAGAGTTGCGACTGCACGAGGTACCGGGCCGCGAACACCAGCGCCCAGGCTGCGGTGGCCACGTCATAGGCACGTACCGCACCGCGATGGCGCCGCCAGAGGTTGCCGTGGCCGTTGAGGAATCCCCAGATCAGGCCGACGATCGGCCAGCGCACCAGAATCGAGATCAGGAACACCGCCCCGTAGGCGAGGCTCGTGTAGATCCCGAAGAGAAAGTATCCCTTGGCATCGCCCGTGCGGTACGCGATGAACGCGGAGATGCCGACGCCGACGAACCCGGACACCGCGGGCTGGATGGGGCTGCGGCGGACGAGGCGCCAGACGAGAATGGCGACGGCGACGCCGAGGGCCGCCCAGATAGCCGGACCCAGGCCCCACACACCGTTGACCGGAACGAAAACCAGGATGGGCAGGGTCGAATAGACCAGCCCGCTGAGCCCACCGAGCTGTTCGAGTATGGATTGCTGCTTCGTTTCGGTCACTCAACGAGAGTGCCACACGAGAGGGCCGCTACGATTCGCCGCGCAACTCGTAATACGGGTTGAAGATCACCTTCTGGCCGTCGCGTTCGCCGACACGTCCGCGAACCAGCAGGGTCTTGCCCGGCTCGATGCCCGGAATCCTCCGCCGGCCGATCCACACCAGCTTGATCTGTTCCGTGCCGTCGAAGAACTCGGCTTCGATGCTGGCGTTCCCGGACTTCGGACAGGCTTCGACACTACGGAGCCGCCCCAGCATGGTGACCTCTTCGCCGCGGCTGCAGTCGCAGGCACGTTGTGCGCCGGACGCCTGAGACGTCTCGGCCATTTCCTCGGCGTCCAGCTGCTCGAGGTCCTCGGTGAGCCTGCGAGTCAGCCGACGAAAATATCCTGCCGTGGCGGGTGCCATTGCGCGCTCCTGGAGCATGTGCGACGCGAGATCTTCGCGCCGCTCGTAGGGCTGTGTATTCGCCACTGTAGACCCATTGGTTCCCGGCAACCACACCACCGGAGGAGCGCTGTGACGGACGAGGCAGGATCATCACATGCCCTCTGATAGTCGGCCTTGCGTGGCCGTTGTGCTCCCGGGTACGGGATCCGACGCGGACTTCGTGGCCCGCGCCTTCACCAAGCCTCTGACCTGCCGTGGAGTGCGCACGGCCGCAGTCGAACCCGATCCCCGGCGAGTCGTCGGAAGCTACGTCGACGCGCTCGACGCCGCGGCCGCGCAGCACGGACGCATCCTCGTCGGAGGGGTGTCCATCGGGGCCGCCGTGGCGCTGCAGTGGGCAGGATCACACC
>NZ_JBFUGT010000331.1:0-7005 GCF_056402775.1 Rhodococcus sp. P3_B8 | reverse complement strand
GGTGGTGCTGTCCGCTCGCGGTGTCGCCCGGTACTTCGGTTCGGAGGAAGCCGCCGCGGAACGGTTGGTGGACCAGGTGTCGGCGGTGGGGGTGGAGTGCCAGGTCGGTATCGCCGATCAGCTGTCCACGGCCGTGATCGCCGCGCGCAGAGCAACTCTCGTGCCACCCGGTGAGGGGGCGGACTTCCTGGCGCCGCTCCCGATGCGGGAACTGGCCGCCGAGCCGAGCCTCGCGGCACCCCACCGCGGTGAGCTGGTCGATCTGCTGCACCGGCTCGGGTTGCGCACGATCGGCAGTTTCGCCGCGCTGTCGGCGGGCGATGTGGCGTCACGGTTCGGAACCGATGCGGTGCTGGCGCACCGGGCCGCGCGGAGTGAGCCGGAGCGTCCCCCGTCGGGGCGGTCGCTGCCTCCCGACCTGGAGGTCGAGGAACGGTGCGATCCCGTCATCGAACGGGTCGATGCCGCCGCCTTCGCGGGTCGTGCGCTGGCGGAGAAGCTTCATCGCACACTGTCGGACGCCGCGGTGGCCTGCACCCGGCTGTCGATCTCGGCGAGCACCGGCAACGGTGAGCAACTGTCCCGGATCTGGAGATGTGCGGAGCCGTTGACGCCGGAGGCGACGGCGGACCGGGTGCGGTGGCAGCTGGACGGGTGGCTGACCGGGCGCAGCGAGAAGCGGCCCACCGCCGGTATCGCCGTCCTGCGGCTCGAACCGGTGGAAGTGGTGGCCGCCGGCGCCCTGCAGCTGGGGCTGTGGGGTGGGGTCGGCGACCAGGACGAGCGGGCCCGGCGGGCTCTGGTGCGCGTGCAGGGACTGCTCGGCGGGGAAGCCGTGCAGGTGGGGGTCCTCAGCGGTGGGCGGGGCCCGGCGGAGCGCATCACGTTGCTGCCGTTGGGTGACGAGCTGATCCCGCGCAACGATCCGTCGGAGCCGTGGCCGGGCACGTTGCCGGAACCGGCGCCTGCCGCGGTGCTGACCGCGTATCCGGAGGTGTGGATGTCGGACGAGCGGGGTATGGCTGTGACGGTCACGGAACGGGGGGTGTTCAGCGCGCCTCCCGCGCGGTTGCGGTGGGGGAGCCGAGAGTGGGCGGTGTGTGGATGGGCCGGACCGTGGCCGGTGGACGAGCGGTGGTGGGACCCTCCGGCCGCCCGGACGGCGGCCCGGGCCCAGGTGCTGCTGGAAGAGTCGCGGGCGCTGCTGGTGATCTGCACGGCAGGCCGCTGGTCGGTGGAGGGAATCTATGAGTGACACGGAGCGGGACACACCGCACCGCAGGGTCGTCGTCCAGGAATTGACGAGCCTCGACGGGTTCGTCGCCGGGCGGTCCGGCGAGCTGGACTTCTTCGATGCGGTGCCGGATTACGGTGCGGTGGACCGGTACAACCTCCGTCTGCTCGCCGACACGGACCTCGCCCTGCTCGGGCGCAAGACGTATCAGATGTTCTCGGACTACTGGCCCACCGAACAGGCGCAGGGTGAGGTCGTGGCCGAGATCGTCAACTCGATCCCGAAACTCGTGTTCTCCTCGACGCTGGACAGTGCCCCGTGGGGGGATCGGGAGCCGGCGCAGCTGTGGCCGGGCGACGCCGTCGAACGGGTGCAGCAACTCCGGCAGGAGCCCGGTGGCGACATGATCGTCTGGGGGAGCATCACCCTCGCACGGGCACTGCTCGCCGCCGATCGGGTCGACGAAATCCAGTTGCACGTGGTGCCGATCCTGCTGGGGCACGGCCGCAGGCTCCTCGACGAGGACACCGGGATGCATGCGCTGACGTTGCTGGAGTCGAAGGGGTACGACTCCGGGGTCGTCACGTTGCGTTATCGGGTGGGGCGGGCGGCGTAACCCGCCCGGCGACCTGCCTTGCGAACCGACCGTTCGAAATGCTTTGCTGTGCAGAGGGTCGCGTGCCGGTGGCGGACAGCGTCAGGCATGGAGGCCGGCCACGGCCGCATCGTCGGGTCGTGGCATACCTCGAAAGGGTCGACTGTGACCATTTCTTTCAACCACACTATCGTCGCCGCCAAGAACAAGCAGGAGTCGGCGTCCTTCTTCACCACGTTGTTCGGATTGCCGGACGCCGTGCCTGCCGGCCACTTCCTGGCGGTCGCCCTCGACAACGGGGTGTCCCTCGACTTCGCGGAACCGCCGGTCGAATTCCCGCCGCAGCACTATGCGTTCCTCGTCGGCGAGGACGACTTCGACCGGATCTACGGTCTGATCGTCGAGTGGGGGCTCGAGCACTGGGCGGATCCGCGGCAGACGCTGCCGGGCACCATCAACACCAACGACGGCGGGCGGGGCGTCTACTTCCTCGACCCGTCCGGTCACTATCTGGAGATCATCACCCGCCCGTACGGGTCGGGCGGGTAGTCCGCGGCGGTCGCTAGTCTGGATTCTCGTGGAGACGAGCAGGACTACCCCGACGCGCGCCGGTATCGAGATCGCCTACCGGGACAGTGGCGAGTCCTCGGTGCCGGGGTCGTCGGGCGTCCATCCCGTGCCGGTGGTTCTGGTGCACGGGATGGGCGGTGACGGCGGCACCTGGGACCGCTTTGCCCGCGCACTCGTCGCCCGCGGGCGCCGCGTCCTCGTCGTGGATCTGCGGGGGCACGGTCGCAGTGCCCGCGCCGGGTCGTATCTGTTCGAGGAGTTCGGTGCCGACGTGGTGGAGGTGTGCGACAACCTCGGGCTGACGCGGGTGGATCTCGTCGGGCATTCGCTCGGTGGTCATGCCGCGTCGCTCGCGGCCCAGGCCCGACCCGGGCTGGTTCGCCGGCTGGTGATCGAGGAGGCACCGCTCCCGTTGCGTCCCGGTGACCCGGAACAGGTTTTCGCGAATCGGCTGCCGTCGCTGCCGGAACTGTGGCACGCGACGACGAGCCTGATCCGGCATCCGCGGGCCGCGTTCGCGTTCGACCGGTCGATGACGGGCTCGGCGCTCGAGCAGTTCCGCCGCCCGGATCCGTTGTGGTGGGACAGATTGCCGGACATCGAGGCCGACACGCTGATCCTGCGGGGCGGTCCGGGCGGAATGGTGGATCCGCGCAGACTCGAGTCCGCGGTGGCGGCGATACCGAACTGCCGGGTGGTGGTGTTCCGTAGCGGGCACAGCATTCACCGCGACCGTTACGACGACTTCGCGGCGGCGGTGCTGCCGTTCTTGATGAAGCTCGAGACGAGCTGACAAAAAGTCCGAAAATGTAAACCGCGACGGCTTCGACAGGACTAGCGTGGGAACCGAAGCGGGGGCTCGGAACGGGCCGGTTGTCAGACGAGCGCCCCGAAGCTGCGGGGCGTCCGACGGCGTCTTCCGCACGTCCGGAAGAAGGTCAACGATGTCGACACTCACGCCTGGACGCCCCTTTGCGCCCGGCAGGCAAGGGTTCAGCTCGCTCCGCGCCGGGGGCCTCAACTGGGACGCGTTCCCGTTGCGGCTGTTCACGAAGGGCAACGCCAAGTTCTGGAATCCCACGGACCTCGACTTCAGCCGGGACGCGGAGGACTGGGAGGGGCTGAACTCGGAGCAGCAGCGCAACTCCACGTATCTGGTCGCACAGTTCATCGCCGGTGAGGAAGCGGTCACCGAGGACATCCAGCCGTTCATGAAGGCGATGGCCGCCGAGGGGCGCTTCGGGGACGAGATGTATCTGACGCAGTTCTGTTTCGAGGAGGCCAAGCACACCCAGGTGTTCCGGCTGTGGATGGACGCGGTGGGCCTGACACGCGACCTGCATCCCTTCGTCGCCGAGAACCCGTACTACCGGCAGTTGTTCTACGAGGAGCTGCCGGGATCGCTGAAGGTGCTCGAGACCGATCCCAGTCCGGCCAATCAGGTGCGGGCCAGCGTCACCTACAACCACGTCATCGAGGGCAGTCTCGCGCTCACCGGGTACTACGCCTGGCAGAAGGTGTGCACGACGCGCGGGATCCTGCCGGGCATGCAGGAGCTCGTCCGCAGGATCGGCGACGACGAACGACGCCACATGGCGTGGGGAACGTTCACCTGTCGCCGGCACGTCGCCGCCGACGACAGCAACTGGGGTGTCGTCCAGGAGCGGATGGCGGAGCTGATGCCGATGGCACTGGGCATGATCGACTGGGTCAACAAGCAATTCGAGGTCCAGCCGTACGGGCTCGACGACCAGGAGTTCATCGCGTACGCCGCGGACCGGGCGCAGCGCCGGCTGGGGGCGATCGAGTCGGCGCGGGGACGCCCGGTCGAGGAGATCGATCTGGACTATTCACCCGAGGCCCTCGAGGAGAAGTTCGGCGAGGAGGACGCCAAGGCGATGTCCGAGGCCGCCGGCTGAGGCACGCGCCGCGGTGACAGATGGCAGGATCGGCTCATGGCGCTCACCGCACTCGACCGCAGACTCCTCGGCTGGTCTGCAGCATTCGTGATCTCGCAGGCGAACATCGTCCGGCTACTCGGCCCGGTGGCACCCCGGCTCGCCGACATCCAGACCGCCCGGTCCGCCCGGTCCTACACGGCGATCCTCGACGCAATGTCCGCTGCAGACAGGGCGCGCTACCGCAGCCACTACTACCCGGACTTCGTCCATCCCCTGATCTACGCGGTCGCGTTGCGCACGGGCGCACGACGTCTGGCGGAGCTGACACCACTCTCGGCGAGAACGCAGAAAGTGCTGGCGGCGGCCCCGGTGATCTCCGCGGCAGGCGACTACGCCGAGAACGTCGTCGGGCTGTATCTGCTGTCGCATCGCGAGCACATCACCGACGCGACCGTGCGCACCACCAGTGCGGTCAGCGTCACCAAATGGGTGCTGGCGCTCGGGACGCTCGGATATCTGTCCCAGGGATTCGTCCGGGTCTGGGCGGGACAGCTGTTCTCCCGCTAGATTCGGGCACATGTGTGCTGCCGAGCTCAGCGTCGAGTACTTCTCCGGACCGGCCGAGTTCCGGGAATGGCTCGGCGCTCATCACGACTCCTCACCGGGCATCTGGCTGAAGATGGCCAAGAAGGGGTCGGCGCATTCGTCGATCAACTACGACCAGGCTCTCCAGGTCGCGCTGTGCTACGGCTGGATCGACAGCCAGGTCCGCCGCGTCGACGACGACTTCTTCGTGCAGCGGTTCACCCCGCGCTCGTCGCGAAGTCCGTGGTCGAAGCGGAACCGGGAGTTCGCGGAGAAACTCGCCGAGGCAGGTCTCCTCGAGCCTGCGGGCGCGGCGGAGGTGGAGCGGGCCAGGGCGGACGGTCGCTGGGACCGCGCGTACGCGGGACAGAAGGCGGCGGAGATACCGCAGGACTTCCTGGACGCCCTCGCGCAGAATCCCGAGGCCGAGGCCTTCTACACGACACTCGACAGCCACAACCGGTACGCCGTCTACTTCCGCCTGCAGGACGCCACGCGCCCGGAGACGCGTGCGCGCCGCATCGAGAAGTTCGTCCAGCAGTTGTCGGAGCGCAGGAAGTTCCATGACTGACCGATTTTCCCGACTGACACAATGGCATCGTGCCTGACACGATCACCGCCACCTGCTCTGCTCTGTCCGCGACCGACGAACCCCTCGCGGGCACCGCTGCGCATGTCACGGGCTGGGTGTGCCTGGAGTTCCCCGGCGCGTGGGGCCGGGACGTACTCGACGGCACCGCGCTCGGACCGGACCTGGCCCGTGAGCTGGACGCCCGCGCCGACGCGGCCGGGGTGCGGGTCATGTTCATCCGCCGGCCGGGCCGCAGCACCGCGGCCCCGGATCGGCGGACGGTGCTGCTGGCGCAGTCGCATCCCGCGCGGTCGTGGTGCGAGCGGCTCGAGATCGGCTTCCCGGAAGACCTGCTCGACCTGGACCTCGGGCTGATCGCGGGGACCGCACCCGGTCTGGGCACACCGGTGACGGACCCGGTCGTGCTGGTGTGCGCGCACGGGAAGAGGGATCAGTGCTGCGCCGTCCTCGGACGGCCGGTCGCGGCCGGCCTGGCCGCGGAGTTCGGCGACGCGGTGTGGGAGTGCTCGCACACGGGTGGGCACCGGTTCGCGCCTTCGCTGATCCTGCTGCCGACGGGGTACACCTACGGCCGGTTGTCGACGCAGGAGAGTGTCGACGCGGTCCGCGCCGCCGCCCGGGGCGAGGTGTACCCGACCGGGCTGCGCGGCCGCAGCTGCTGGGACGCACCGGGGCAGGTGGCGGAACTCGCCGTCCGCGATCTCGTGGACGTGGCCGCGGACGAGCTCACGGTGGACGCGRACTCGGTTGTCGCGCATCGCGACGGGCGCCGCTGGGTGGTCGACCTGGAGGAGTGGGAGCTGCCGCCCCGGCCGGCGAGTTGCGGGGCGGCGCCGAAGCCGGTGCGACCCGTCGTCGCCACCGGAGTCCGCGCCCTCGCCCCCTGACTCGGTCACCAGTGGGTGCCGGGCACCAGCCTTCCGACCTTCCGGGCGGCGCGGCCGAGGACCGACGACGGGTGGTGCCTAGGTTCCGGCGTGTGCTGAGGTGCCGGCGCCGCGTCGTCCGTGCTCTGCCCCTTCGCCGCCGGGGAATCGGGGAACATGCGATACATCTGGTGCATCACGCGATCCTTGACGGCGGGTGCGAAGACGTGGCCGAGTTCCCCGAGCGTGCCGGTCGGGACGTCGATGCGCTTGGGGCGTTCGATCAGCGCCCGGACGACCATTGCCGCCGCCTTCTCCGGGGAGGTGATCGGTCCGATGTTGTACCGGCCGGTGGGTGCGATCATCGGCGTCTCGACCAGTGGCATGTGGATGGTGGTGAACGTGATTCCGTCCGAGAGGGTTTCGGACGCCGCGACGTCGGTGAAGCCGTCGAGGGCCGACTTGCTGGCGACGTAGGCGGCGAACCGCGGCGTCGCGCCCTGGACTCCGGCGCTGCTGATGTTGACGATGTGCCCGAACCGCCGCTCGCGCATCTGCGGGAGGAAGGCGAGGACGAGCCGGACCGCGCCGAAGTAGTTGACGGCCATGGTCCGCTCGAAATCGTGGAGCCGGTCCGTGGAGTGGTAGAGGCCCCGCCGGAT
>NZ_JBFUGT010000330.1:0-7011 GCF_056402775.1 Rhodococcus sp. P3_B8 | reverse complement strand
GCGGTGGATCCATCCTCTCCGAGCGGACCCGGGAATTGTTGAAGGGCCACACCGTGATCTATCTCGAGATCAGCGTGGCCGAGGGGCTCAAGCGCACGGGGACCAACACCGCGCGCCCCCTTCTCGCCGGTGGCGACCCCCGCCAGAAGTACACCGAGTTGATGCGCAAGCGCCGACCGCTGTACCGACAGGTGGCGTCCATCCGGATACGCACGGACGGGCGGAGCCCCGCCCGCGTGGTGCAGCAGCTGGTGGCGAAACTCGCCGAGTGATGGGCGACCCCGGCGGAACAAAGACATCCGAGAATCTCGGACAAGACGGAGCGGAGCAGCAGACAGTGACCGAACCGGTACGCGTACAGGTGCAGACGGCGAACCCCTACCCGGTCATCATCGGGCGCGGATTGCTCGGCGAGCTGGTGGACGAACTCACCGGCACGAGGACGGTGGCGATCTTCCATCAGCCGCCGCTGGCCGAGACGGCGGAGGCGGTGCGCGCGGCACTCGCCGAGAAGGGAATCGATGCGCACCGCATCGAGATTCCGGACGCGGAGGACGGCAAGGATCTGGCCGTGGCCGGATTCTGCTGGGAGGTCCTCGGCCGCATCGGGCTGACCCGCAGCGACGCCGTGGTCTCCCTGGGCGGCGGCGCGGCCACCGACCTCGCCGGGTTCGTCGCGGCGACGTGGATGCGCGGTGTGCGCGTTGTCCACGTGCCCACGACATTGCTCGCGATGGTGGATGCGGCGGTCGGCGGCAAGACCGGCATCAACACCGAGGCCGGCAAGAACCTGGTGGGCTCGTTCCACGAGCCGTCGGCGGTGCTGATCGACCTGGCGACGCTGGAGACGGTGCCCCGCAACGAGATCGTCGCCGGAATGGCGGAGGTCGTGAAGACCGGCTTCATCGCCGACCCGGTGATCCTGGACCTCATCGAGAAGGATCCCGAAGCCGCCCTGGACCCGACGGGAACCGTTCTGCCCGAACTGATCCGGCGGTCCGTGGAGGTCAAGGCCAAGGTCGTGGCCGCCGATCTGCGCGAATCCGATCTGCGGGAGATCCTGAACTACGGGCACACCCTCGGGCATGCGATCGAGCGGCGTGAGCGCTACCGCTGGCGCCACGGTGCGGCGGTCGCCGTCGGGCTCGTGTTCGCGGCGGAGCTGGGGCGTCTGGCGGGACGCCTGGACGATGCGACGGCGGACCGGCACCGCACCATCCTGGAACTGGTGGGTCTGCCCACCACGTACGACGCGGACGCGTTCGGCCAGTTGGTCGAGGGGATGCAGACCGACAAGAAGAACCGGGCGGGCGTGCTGCGGTTCGTCGTGCTCGACGGGCTCGCGAAGCCGGSACGGCTCGAGGGCCCGGACCCGTCTCTGCTCGTGGCCGCGTACTCCGCGGTGGCGCGGGAGGAGAAGCCGGGCACCGGCGGTGCCGTCCTGCTGTGACGTAGCGGCACGAAGTGAGACGCGGCGGKGTGAGCGAGTGCGCTCACACCGCCGCGTCGTCTGTCGGTGTGGTGAAGCCGAGGCTGTTACTCGCCGCGGCGCTGGTCGTCGGTGGTGCGCTTCCCGAGGTCGACGGGGTCCTGCCACGCGGTGTCCCCACCCTGCGGCTGATCGAGGTCGGACGTGTCCTCGCGGTAGTTGTGCACCGGTTCGAACACGGCCGTGTCGGCGTCGGACCCGGCGTAACCGGTGTCCGCGGTCTGCTCGTAGGCCTGGCCGGGATAGTTCTGTCCGTAGCCCTCGTCGTCGGCGACGGCTGCTGCTGCGGTTCCCCCCGCTGCTGCCCCTGCGGCCGTTCCGGCGCCGCGTGCCGTCGGGTGACGCTCGCCGCGGTCCTTCTCCGTCTTCCTGGACTCGCGGCTGACGAAGAACCGGCCGAGGAACACGGCGAGCATGGCAGGCACGAAGATCAGCAGGACCGTGAACGCGGCCCCGGACGTGATCTCGAAGAAGAACGAGTTCTGGGTGACGTTGAGGGACGGAATCAGGTTGGCCAGCCAGCTCCCCACACCCGCCACGATGCCGCCGAGCAGGGCCGCCTTCAGCCACAGCATCGTCAAGTCGGCGCCGTCCTCCGGCTCGGGGTTCCGGCGACGGTCCCGGATGCCGTCGATGCCGGCCCAGATCAGCGCCACGAACACGACGATCAGCAGTGCGAGCCATCTCAGAGCGGATCCCTGAAGGGGCCACTGTGTGATCGACACACCGAGGATCACACGAACGAAAACATGTATCAGGGCCATGCCGAGGCCGCGTACCACCCACGCATTCATGGGCACAGCGTAACGAGCGGGTTTTCACCCGTGTGGTCTAACCCACACGGCGCGCTCTGAAACCTGTTCTCGCCACCGGACGGGTGCCGTCGATCCGCGCCCTCCGGGCCGCGATTTGCCGGTACGTTTGACGACATGCCTGCTGATCATGGTTCGCGGCGCGCGGCGCTGCGCGCGGCCCTCGCCGCCCGGGATCTCGACGCACTTCTGGTGACGAATCTGGTGAACATCCGCTATCTCACCGGGTTCACCGGATCGAACGCCGCCCTGCTCGTGCACGCCGCCGACGCCGAGGGGGCCGAGGAGCGCACCGTCATCTGCACCGACGGCCGCTACCTCACGCAAGTCGGGGAACAGGTTCCCGATCTGCGGGCCGAGATCGCCCGCGCCAGCGCCGCGCACCTCATCGAATCGGTGGGTCGGCGGAGCCCGTCCTCGCTGGCGTTCGAGAGCCACGTGGTGACGGTGGACGAGTTCGCGGCCTGGTCGGTGCTCGCGCCGGACGCGCGCCTCGATCCCGTTCCGGGTCTCGTCGAGGAACTGCGGATGGTGAAGGACGATTTCGAGGTCGGATTGCTGCGGGCGGCGTGCACGGCCGCCGACTCCGCGCTCGCCGACCTGATCGAACGGGGTGGCCTCCGCCCGGGACGCACCGAGAAGGAGGTGGGCCGGGAACTGGAGGCGCTGATGCTCGCGCACGGCGCCGACGGCATCTCGTTCGAGACCATCGTCGCGGCCGGCGCCAACTCGGCGATCCCGCACCACCGCCCCACCGAGGCGGTCCTCGCCGGCGGCGACTTCGTGAAGCTGGACTTCGGCGCCGAGGTCGGCGGATACCACTCGGACATGACCAGAACGTATGTCCTGGGGCAGGCCGCCGACTGGCAACGGGACGTGTATGCGCTGGTCGCGCGGTCGCAGGAGGCCGGGCGGGACGCGTTGCGCCCGGGCGCCGAGGTGTCCGCCGTGGACGGTGCCGCCCGCCGGGTCATCGAAGACGCGGGCTACGGGGAACTGTTCCTGCACGGGCTCGGACACGGCGTCGGCCTGGAGATCCACGAAGCTCCGGGAATCGGCAAGCTCGGCACCGGTACACTTCTGGACGGTGCGGCGGTGACCGTCGAGCCGGGCGTGTACTTCTCCGGGCGCGGAGGCGTGCGGATCGAGGACACGCTCGTGGTTCGTGAGCAGGGACCGGAGCTGCTCACACTCACCACCAAAGACCTGACTGTCGTGTAGACGGTTTCGACCTTATCGAGGAGACGCGAAGCAAGTGGCTTCCACTAGTGATTTCAAGAACGGCCTGGTCCTGCAGATCGAGGGCCAGCTGTGGACGATCATCGAGTTCCAGCACGTGAAGCCCGGCAAGGGTCCCGCGTTCGTGCGCACCAAGTTGAAGAACGTGCTCTCGGGCAAGGTCGTCGACAAGACGTTCAACGCCGGCGTCAAGGTGGAGACGGCCACGGTCGACCGCCGCGACATGACGTACCTGTACCACGACGGCACCGACTACATCTTCATGGACGGCGACACCTACGACCAGATCTCGATCAGCGAGGCCACCGTCGGCGACGGTGCACGCTTCATGCTCGAGAACATGGCCGTGCAGGTTGCGACGCACGAGGACGTCCCGCTGTTCGTGGAATTGCCCGTCACCGTCGAACTGGTGGTCAAGCACACCGATCCCGGTCTGCAGGGCGACCGCTCCACCGGTGGCACCAAGCCCGCCACCCTCGAGACCGGTGCCGAGATCAACGTGCCGCTGTTCATCAACACCGGTGACAAGCTGAAGGTCGATTCCCGCGACGGCAACTACCTCGGGCGTGTGAATTCCTGAGTGTCCGGTACGCATAAGAAACTCGGCGCACGGCACAAGGCCCGCAAGCGCGCCGTCGATTTCCTCTTCGAGGCCGAGGCGCGAGATCTCGATCCGGTCGATCTCGCCACCGAGCGCGCGGAGCTGTCCGGCAAGGACGACTCCGTGGCGCCGGTTGCTCCGTACACCGTCACCGTGGTGACCGGGGTGGCGGAGAACCTGGACCGCCTCGACGAGGTGATCAGATCCCACCTGCAGGACTGGACGCTGGAGAGGCTGCCCGCCGTCGACCGCGCCATCCTGCGCATCGCCGTGTGGGAGCTGTTCCACGCCACCGACGTGCCTCCGGTCGTGGCCGTGGACGAGGCGGTGGAGCTGGCCAAACAGCTGTCCACCGACGAGTCGCCGGGGTTCGTGAACGGCATCCTCGGTCAGGTCGTGCTGGTGGCGCCGCAGGTGCGGTCGGCTGCGGCCGCGACGTCGCGGCGCACCGAGACCGCCGGCGGCGAGTCGAACGACGCCGGTTCGTAAGTTCGTGTCCCGCTGCGGGCCCGCGACTGCGGGCCCGCAGGTCAGGGGTCCGGGCCTGGCGCAGTCGACGCGCTGATAAGCTGTCCGCGTCAGGCATCCTTTAACGATCCGTCCAGTGAGGCGGAGAAGGAGGTCGTTGTATGCGCGTGCCCGAAGGGTCTCGCCCCGCCGGGGAACCGGCGGATTCAACACCAGAGTCGTCCCCGTCCGTCGAGCCCGCACGCGAGCTGCTGTCCGCAGCCGATGTGGGACGGACCATTGCGCGAATCGCGCACCAGATCATCGAGAAGACCGCGCTGGACGCCGCCGACGGTGACGCGCCGCGGGTCGTCCTGATCGGCATCCCCACCCGGGGCACGACGCTCGCCGCCCGCCTCGCCGCGAAGGTCGAAGAATTCTCCGGGGTGCGCCCATCGGTCGGCTCCCTCGACATCACCCTGTACCGCGACGACCTGCGCACCAAGCCGCACCGTCCCCTCGAACGCACGTCGGTGCCCGAGGGCGGCGTCGACAACACCCTGGTGGTGCTCGTCGACGACGTGCTGTTCTCCGGCCGCACCGTCCGCTCGGCACTCGACGCCCTCCGCGACCTCGGGCGGCCGCGCGCCGTTCAGCTGGCCGTCCTCGTCGACCGGGGCCACCGCGAACTGCCGCTGCGCGCCGACTACGTGGGCAAGAACGTGCCCACCGCCCGCACCGAGGACGTCAAGGTGCTCCTGAGCGAACACGACGGCCGCGACGCGGTCATGATCTCCGGGGGGAAGAGCTAAGTGAAGCACCTGTTGTCGATCGCGGACCTGACACGGGAATCGGCTGTCGAACTCCTCGACGAGGCCGAACGCTTCGAACAGGCCCTCCTCGGACGTGAGGTGCGGAAGCTCCCGACGCTGCGGGGCCGGACGGTCATGACCGTGTTCTTCGAGAACTCGACCCGGACCCGGGTGTCGTTCGAGGTCGCCGGGAAGTGGATGAGCGCGGACGTCATCAACGTCAGCGCCTCGAGTTCGTCGGTGTCCAAGGGTGAATCCCTCCGGGACACGGCGATGACACTGCGCGCGGCCGGCGCCGACGCCCTGATCGTGCGCCACCCCGCCTCGGGTGCGGCCCACCAGATCGCGAAGTGGACCGGGCATCAGGACGACGGCGGGCCGGCGGTCATCAACGCCGGCGACGGTACCCACGAACATCCCACCCAGGCGCTGCTCGACGCGCTCACGCTGCGTCAGCGTCTCGGCGACATCGAGGGCAAGCGCATCGCCATCGTCGGCGACATCCTGCACAGCCGGGTGGCGCGGTCGAATGCACTGCTGCTGTCGATGCTCGGCGCCGAGGTGGTCCTGGTCGCGCCGCCCACGTTGCTCCCCGTGGGGGTGTCCACCTGGCCGGTGTCGGTGGCGCATTCGCTGGACGCGGAGCTTCCCGGCCTCGACGCCGTCCTGATGCTGCGTGTGCAGGCGGAACGGATGAACGGCGGATTCTTCCCGTCCCAGCGGGAGTACTCGATCAATTACGGCCTGTCGGAGAAGCGGCTCGCGCTGCTTCCCGACCACGCGGTGGTGCTGCACCCCGGCCCGATGCTGCGCGGCATGGAGATCGCGTCGGCGGTTGCCGACTCGACGAGGACCGCCGTGCTGCAGCAGGTGACCAACGGTGTGCACATGCGGATGGCGGTGCTGTTCCGGCTGCTGGTCGGAGCGGAGGAAGTTGCGGGATGAGTGGTAGCGGGATGAGTGACAGTGCAGTGACAGGAGAGACAGTGCTCATCAAGAACGTGTTGCTGTACGGCGAGGGCGAACCCACCGACGTGCTGCTCGGGGACGGCGTCATCGCCGCGATCGGTGCGGACGCGGGCGAGGACAGCGGGCCGGACGTCGACGTGATCAACGCGGCGGGGCAGATCCTGCTCCCCGGTTTCGTCGACCTGCACACCCACCTGCGGGAACCCGGCCGCGAGGACACCGAGACCATCGATTCCGGTTCGGCCGCCGCCGCGCTCGGCGGGTACACCGCGGTGTTCGCGATGGCCAACACCAGCCCGGTCGCCGATTCGGTGGTCGTCACCGACCACGTGTGGCGCCGCGGCCAGGAAGTCGGACTCGTCGACGTGCATCCCGTCGGCGCCGTCACCGTCGGGCTCGAGGGCAAGCAGCTCGCCGAGATGGCCACGATGGCGTCGGGGGTCGGCCGGGTGCGGATGTTCTCGGACGACGGCCACTGCGTCTACGACCCGCTGATCATGCGCCGGGCGCTCGAGTACTCGAGCTCGCTCGGGGTGCTCATCGCGCAGCACGCGGAGGAGCCGCGGCTCACCGTCGGCGCCGTCGCACACGAGGGCCCCACCGCCGCCCGGCTCGGGCTCGCGGGCTGGCCGCGCGCCGCCG
>NZ_JBFUGT010000329.1:0-7020 GCF_056402775.1 Rhodococcus sp. P3_B8 | reverse complement strand
CTGCAGCAGTGTGCGCAGCGGCGTACTGCTCCGCGGTGACCGGCTCCAGCCACGTGGTGGCAGCTGCCCGTTGCCGTGGGCGTGCCAGTTGGTGCGAGCGCCCGGGGTGAACCGGACCAGCCCGCAGACCAGCTCCGAGGCACCGTCGCCGTCGAACACTGGATTCAGGTCCTCGGCGATTGTGCGGTCGTAGATGCGCTCGGGCATTGCACGCCTGCTGTCTAGCAACGCTCYGATCTCGTGTTGCTGCTCCAACCATCAACGCTAAGGGAGCGCGGGAGGTTGGGACGTACTTCCAGTAGACGGACACCATCCTCCGTTACGGCTCGCGTCGTGACGGGGGCGGTTCCGAGCGGTCAATAGATCAGTGAATCCAGGTAGGTCAGGATGGTGGTGATCGCGATGGCGAGCCCGATCGCGATGGTTCCTGCTCGATCGTGGTTGTCGTGACTTCTGTTCCCGATCATCGGTGTCCTTCCGTCGGTGCCCTCCTATGCGGTTTCGCATGCTCGCGGCGCTGTGCGGCCTTGTCGCCGCGAGAGCGCGGAGTTGTGTTACGCCCTCTTGGTTGTCGTGGTGTCCGGGCATCGCTCGTCGAGGTTGACAGTTGAACCGGGTATGCCGGCGTGCATAGTCGGTGCACGCTGGCATACCCGTGGGTCCTCTTGTGGGGTAAGAACACTCAAACCGGGTTGCCGGTCGCTGCCCGCATGCCGTTAGGTGAGGTTCTGGGTGTAGAACTCGGTCAGCTTGTCGAACGGGATCAGTTCAGTGCGGTCGTAGAGGTCGACGTGCCCGGCGCCGGGCACGATCACCAGTTCCTTGCGGTCACCGGCGAGGCGGTAGGCCTCTTCGCTGAACTCGCGGGAGTGGGCGTTTTCGCCGGTGACGAACAGCATCGGGCGCGGCGAGATGGTCTCGATGTCGTTGAAGGGGTAGAAATTCATGAACTTCGCGTTGCTCGACAGCGTCGGGTGCGTAGTCAGGTCCGGGGTGGTGCCTTCGGGGGTGAATGCGCCGCGCTGGGTGCGGTAGAAGTCGTAGAACTCGCGTTCGATGGGAGTCGAGTCCGCGGCCAGTTCGCGGACGGTTCCGCTGGTGTATTCGACAGGGCCGCCGGTGAATTCGACATCACGCTGCGTAGCGGCTTGGGCGAGGATCGCCTGGCGCTGCTCGGGGGTGACGGAGTGGCCCAGCCCGTTGCGGTTGGCGCCGCCCATGTCGTACATGCTGACGGTGGCGACGGCCTTGATGCGGGGGTCGATCTTGGCGGCGGAGATGACGAAGCTGCCGCTGCCGCAGATGCCGAGCGCGCCGATGCGTTCGGGATCGACGGTGTCCTGGGTGCGCAGGAAGTCCACGCCGGCGGAGAAGTTTTCGGTGTAGAGGTCGGGGGCGACGGCGTTGCGGGGTTCACCCGCGCTGCCGCCCCAGAACGCCAGGTCCAGCGAGAGCGTCACGAAACCTTGCTCGGCCATTTTGGTGGCGTAGAGGTTGGCGCTCTGCTCCTTGACCGCGCCCATGGGGTGGCCGACGACCATGGCGGCTGCGAGGGTGCCGGCGGCGAGGTTCTTGAGGACGAACAGGTTGCCGGAGACGTCCATCTGGTACTGGTTCGTGAACGTCACCGGCTGCATGGTGACCTGGTCACTGGTGTAGAAGTTGTCGGCACCGTTAGACAGATCCCCGGAGGCCGGGTTCGCGACCGGCGAGGCAGGAGCCGCCGAGGAGGTGTTCGAGTCGGTGGCGGAGCAGGCTGAGGCGGCCAGGACGGCGAGCGTGGCAACCCCGGCGCCGGCGATCCTGCTCCAGCGGCTATGGCCTCGCCGCGCGGTGGTTCTGGTGTTGGTCATTGCGGCACTCCTGGTGTGTGTGAGTGAGTTGGGGGCGGGAGGTCAGAGGGTGAGCAGGGTTTTGATGGCGCGGCGCTCGTGCATCGCCTGGTAGCCCTCGGCCGCCTGGTCCAGCGGGAGGGCGAGGTCGAAGACCTTGCCGGGATCGATCTCGCGGCGCCAGATCAGGTCGATCAGCTCCGGCAGGAAGCGGCGGACCGGTGCGGGGCCGCCCATCAAGTGCACTTCGGCGAAGAACAGTTGGTTGGCGGGCAGGGTGACACCGTCGTGGGAGACGCCGACGTAGCCGACGTGCCCGCCGGGCCGGGTCGAGCGGATGGCCTGCAGCATCGACTCCTCGGTGCCGACGGCTTCGATGACGCTGTGTGCGCCGAGCCCGCCGGTGAGTTCCTTGATCGCGGCGACACCCTCGTCGCCGCGGGATTCCACGATGTCGGTGGCACCGAACTGGCTGGCCAACCCTTGGCGGTCGGCGTGCCGGGACATGGCGATGATCCGTTCGGCGCCGAGCTGTTGGGCGGCGAGCACACCCATCAGGCCGACGGCACCGTCACCGACCACGGCCACGGTCTTACCGGGTCCGGCCTCGGCGGCGACGGCGGCGAACCAGCCCGTCCCAAGGACATCCGAGGCCGCCAGCAGCGAGGGAACCAGGTCCATCTCCGGCTGACCGGGCGTCGCCACCAGCGTTCCGTCGGCGTACGGGATGCGGGCCTTCTCTGCCTGGGTGCCGATGTCTCCGGCGACGAAGGAGCCGTGCAGGCAACGGGATTGGTAGCCGGCGCGGCAGATCTCGCAGGTGTTGTCGGAGACGGCGAACGACCCGACGACGAAATCACCGACCGACACGGTCTGCACGGCGGCACCGATTTCCTCCACGACGCCGACGTACTCGTGTCCCATCAGGGTGTGATCGACCGGTTCCACACCCCGGTACGGCCACAGGTCGGATCCGCAGATGCAGGTCGCGGTGATCCGGATGATCGCGTCGGTCGGCTCGATGATCTTCGGGTCTTCCCGCTCGACGACGCGAACATCGCCGGGGGCATACATCACTACTCCACGCATGGTGGTCCTCTTCGGTCGTTGGGGTGATCAGGCGGCGGTGATGGTGAGGGTGCCGTTGCCGTCGGCGTCGGTGATGGCGTCGAGTCCGGTGTCGATCTCGCCGATCATCACGATCCCGGGATCGGGAATCGTGAAACCGTCGTCGCGGTAGTAGATGGCCAGGTCATTGGTGGGTGGCCAGTAGCCGAGTTGCCCGGTCCGGTAGCTGCTCTGGCCCGCACCGTCGGCGAGCTCGCGAGGCAGCGGTCCGGCCTTCTCGCGGCCGCCGAGGTCGTGCAGGGTGATCGTCACCGGTATCAGGGATGCGAAGTCTCGTGCCGTGGCGTTGTCGTAGAGTCGTGCGGTCGCCTCCGAGGCGCCGATCCTCAACCGAATCTGCGTGAACGGTCCTTCCTGACCAGGTTGCGACGTCGCAGGTTGCGCGGTCGGTGACGCCGACGGCGCACTGTTTTCTGCCGAGTCCGTTGTGCTCGCGCAGGCGGTGAGCCCGGCGACGGCGGTGACGGCTGTCGCGAGGACGACCAGCCCGGTGATCATGGGGCGCATGGTTTTTCTCCTGTAGCGGTGTTCAGCCGCGCTCTAGCTCACGGACGTGGGGACCCGCAGCGTCTCCTCGTGGGTGGGTCGGGGCGGCGGGTTGCCGGCGGCAGGACGCGCCCGGGTGGTCGCCAGCAGTGCGATCGGTATCAGCGCGGTGGCCGTGATCGCGGCGCCGAGGACCGCCGGCCCGACCACACCCAGTGACGTCGACAAGGTGGTCGCGGCTAACGCCGTTCCGGCGGCGGTGCCGAGGTTGAAGGCCGCGGTCGCCAGCGACGACGCCAGCCGGGAGCCATGTCCGGCGAATCGCATGGTCTGGGCGATCAGCACCGGGTTCGCCCCGAGCCCGGAGGCACCCAGGACGATGATCAGACCCACCACGATCGCCCCGTGGCCTGCGGTCGCTGCCAGGACGAGCAGCAGAACCGAGGTCAGTGCTACCGCCGCGGCGATGGTCGCCAGCGGCCACCGGTCGCCGATCCGACCGGCCAGCGCGGTCCCCACCAGGGCGCCGACACCGAAACCGACAAGTACCAGCGGCACCAGCGCGGCGGAGATGCCGGCGCGGTCGGTCAGCAGCGGGCTGATGAAGCTGTAGGCGCCGAGGAACCCGGCCTGCGCCAGCATGATCGCACCCAGCACCGCCCACACCCGCCACGGCCGCACTGCCGAGATCTCCGAATCCGCCGACACACTCACCGTGTCCCCGGTCGCGGTGCCCGGAGCGAACCGATGAACAGCGACGATCGCCGGAACCGCCAGCACCGCCAGCATCCAGAACGGGCCCCGCCACCCGGTGAACTGACCGGCGAAGGTGCCCAACGGGACACCGGCGACCACGGCCAGGCTCAACCCACCCGAGAGCACCGCCAATGCCCGCGCGCTCGCCCCCGGTCCGGCGACCGCGGCCGCCACCACCGCACCGGTCGCCCAGAACGTGCCCGTCGCCAGCGCGGTGAGGACGCGGGAGGCGGTGACGACGGTGAACGAGTCGCTGACCGCCGCCACCACGTGCCCGGCGGAGAACACCGCCAGCGCCCCAATCAAGGTCGCCCGGGCGGGCAACCGCAGCGTGGCAAGCGCCATCACCGGCGGGCCGATGATCATGCCGACCGCAAACGCCGTGACCAGCAACCCGGCCCGGGCGATATCCACACCCAGATCCGCGGCGACGTCGGGCAACAGTCCGGCGACCATGAACTCGGTCGTGCCCATCAGGAAGATCCCGGCCGCCAGCACATACACCAGCACAGGCAGGCCAGTGCTGGTGCTCGGTTGAACAGGCGTTTGCGTGGTCATGTCACCTCGTCGATATCGAAGGATTCGGTCGCAGAGCACCTCCGTGCTCGCAGCATCCATGCAACGCCGCTAACCGCTCGCGTGGGAGGCGAAGATTAGGGGGGTGCTGCCAGCACCCCCCCTCACAGCACCTGGCAACCGCCGACGCGAAGGTCGTAGCCTCGGTTGTATGGAGTCCACCAACCGAGTCGCCGAGATCGGCCAATTCCTTTCGTCACGGCGGGCCAAGATCACCCCCGAGCACGTCGGTCTGCCGGTCTACGACGCCGCCAAGCGCCGTGTCCCCGGGCTGCGCCGCCAAGAGGTCGCCACCCTGGCCGGGCTCTCGGTCGACTACTACACCCAGATCGAACGCGGCAAGGTCAACGGCATCTCCGAATCCGTGCTCGACGCCATCGCGCGTGCCCTCGAACTCGACGACGCCGAACGCTCCCATCTGTTCGACCTGCACCGCAGCGCCCTCAGCAGCCCGCAACGAGTMCGCTCACGCCGCACCAAGGCGGTGCGGCCGATGGTGCAGCGACTCCTCGACGGCTACACCGGGCCCGCATTCGTACGCAACGCCCGCCACGACCTCGTCGCCGCGAACCAGCTCGCCTACGCCTTCTATTCGCCCCTCTACCCGGACCAACTGCACCCCGATCCCAGCAAGGCGGTCAACTTCGTCCGCTTCTGCTTCCTCGACCCCCGTGCCCGCGAGTTCTATCCCGATTGGGACCAGATGGCCGACGGCGCGGTCAATCTGTTGCGCACCGACGCCGGCCGCGACCCGTACGACCGCGGCATCTCCGACCTCGTCGGTGAATTATCCACCCGCAGCGATGAATTCCGGGTCCGCTGGGCCAAACACAATGTGCGCCTGCACTACACCGGCACCAAAACCTTCCACCACCCCGTCGTCGGCGACATCACCATCGACTACGAAACAATGCCGCTGCCCGCCGACCCTGGCCTGGTCCTGACCCTCTACAGCGTCGAACCCGGCAGCCCGTCGGCCGACGCCATGACCCTGCTCGCCAACTGGGCCGCCACCAACCTCACCCCCACCGCATCAGCCGACCACCCGGCCCACACCACCGGCGAATAACGCTTCGGCGACTCCATCCTGTCGAAAACGACCATTGCAATCATCGGCCCCGGACCCGGGCTCGGCGCGGCGACGGCCCGATGCTTCGGGCGGGAGGGATTCACGGTAACGGTTCCAGCGCCGCAACACCGAACGGCGACGTCGCGGGCACCTCGACCGCACTCGCCGATGAAACCGACTACGGCGCAATGCTCCACGAGGCCCTCACACCCCAGAACACTCACGTCAAACAGCTCATCACCCCCGGCGCGATCGGTGGTGGCGACCCGCTCTACGCCCCCGACGCCCTGGCCGATCGGCTCTGGAACATCCATGCCCGACCCGGCCCGTTCCGCACCACCGTCGGCGCAGAGTCGGCGTAACCAGTGGGTGCAAGGGGACACGGCCGGACCCCATCCACCTCATCAACACGTTGCGCTGGCTCCGGCAAAGGTGTCGATTACGGCGCAGGTACCTCGGCCAACGATGCCGTCGTGACACCGTTGCGTCAGCTTTCTCCAAGCCCGCGCCCACGATGCCGCCCACGCCGCCGGCAAAACCTCGAAACCTGGATTCACGACCGCATCATGGACACCCTCAACCAATCCGACTAGCAGCTTCGGTAGAGGCGAAGAACCGCGCCACCGAGGTAGCCATCGGCAGGAACCCTATCGCCACCTGCGGTGACAAGCTCGCAGGCCAATACTCGACGCGCCCCTCACGAAGATCCGTCGATCTACTTCCCGTGGCCGCTCTCCGTGAAGCGAGACGACCCATGGCACGGTTGAGGTCTGCGACGCCGGGTATCCACCGGTCATGACCACCGAGCATCCGCCGCGCCAGTGTTCCCCACGGGCGGAGGATTACCCCACCGTTCGGATAGTCGCGGCCCGCGAAGCCCAGCTGATGCGGACGCTGGGGCGGGCGGTGAACATCCTCTCGGCCGCTGACGTGCCGTTCGCGGTCGGCGGGGACTGCGCCGTCCACGCTCGCGGCGGACCGCCAGCCGAGCACCAGGTGACCATCATCGCCTCGGACGAACACCTGACCGAGGCACGGACCGCGTTGGCTGCGGGTGGGATGCGGTCCATCGTTTCCTCCCGACTCGGGTCACGACGGCTCGTCGGCAGTGACCTCCGGGTCACCCTGCTGCATCCGGCCTCTACCACCGGGACCGGGGAGGGACTCCTCGAG
>NZ_JBFUGT010000328.1:0-7028 GCF_056402775.1 Rhodococcus sp. P3_B8 | reverse complement strand
GTAGACGACGCGGCAGGAGAACGTCAGCCGAAACGGACCGATGCCCCATCGCAGTTCGACCGACGTGCCGGGCGCGGCCGTCGGAGCGTCGGCCCGTACGTCGAGCCCGGCGCCGCGGTGCATCCCCCAGGTACACAGGTGGGTGGCGGCTGCGTCGAAYGCGTCTGCCCCGTAACCGATCACCTTCTGCGCGGTCAGATGGTGATATCCCGGGGGGAAGGGTAGGTCGCGGCTCGCACCCACCTCGGGGTACGTGAACGCGGGCAGGTCGTCTCGGGAGGTACTGATGGCGGGATCCTCTCGGTCCGGACGTCACGAGCAGGTGGGAAGGCACGTTACCCGGCGCACGGTCTCGAGCCCGTCAGGGGTCCCCGGCCAGTGCCGCGCCACGACTTGCGGACCTGCGCGGCGAACCACCGAACGAAGCGTGAGGCCGATGATGATTACGTCGTCGGCGTATCCGATGACGGGGACGAAATCGGGTATCAGGTCGATCGGAACCGCGAGATAGGCAAGCAGCAGGACGAGCTGGACGCGCACACCCCGGGGCAGGTCCGGATCGGCGGCGAGGCGGCGCAGGAGACGGAGCAGGTCCGGCAGCACCCGGATCGCCTCCCCGATCCCGGTGCCGTCGGGTCTCGATCGCCACAGCACGAGCGCCAGTACCACCCAGACGGCCAGCAGGCCCGCTGCCGCGCCGATCAGGACGGGCCATGCCGCCGCCCACACCTGCCCCGCATCCATACGGCCGCGCCTATTGCTCCGACCGGACCGCGGGACGGATGTTCTGGTCCGCGAGCGCACCGTCCGATCCCAGGAGGCCACGGAGGTTGTATGGTTCCCGCCGGAGGTTGGTGCGGGCCTGCTGCTCACTCGATTCGGGCCAGAACAGCCCCGCGAGACGGGTCCTGGACTGAGCGAGACCGGCATGCAGCACGAGGTAGGCCAGCAACGCGATCGCCCGTGACGAGATGGGGCCGACCCTGACATCTTCCGGGTTCGATACGCGCTGTTCGCCGAGCAGGTAGACCGTCAACATGACTGACCAGCTCCCGGTCGCGGAACGAGGCGAGCTTCCGCGTCCTCATCATCGCACGGTCAGCGGAAGTGCTGGTACAGCGCTTTCAGCTCCCGAATCGCGGCGTCCACCGCACGCTCGTCCTCGCTGACCGATCGGATCGCCTTCCGCAACAGCAGCGGGTCGAGGTCGTCGATCGCCGCCCGGAAGTCGGCGTCGGGCAGGGCGGGCAGCGGGGACTCGTCACCGAACCAGTCGTCGACGTCCGCGTCGGAGGAATCGCCGCCGACGCCGTCGATCAGCATGTCCAGGTCGACGCCCCGCAACGTCAGGATTTCGAGCGGGTTCTCGTCGATGCGTTCGGTGGTGAGGTACGCGACCGCCGCCGCATGCTTGCAGGGCCAGCCGTCGTCCGGGCAGGTGCAGTCGTAATTCAGCGCGGACGCCCCGGCGGGCAGCAGCAGGGGTCCGAGAACCTCCGGAACTCCGCCGCCCGCCAGCATCGCGAGACTGCCGGGTTGCCGACGCACCAGCGCGACGAGTTCCGCGACCTCCGCGTCGTCGAGGCGATCGATCGAGACGGTCGCGACGAACGGCTGGAGCTGACTGCCCTGGACCTCCCCCGTCACCATCCCAGCGGCGATCTCGAGCGAGATCACCTGACCGCTGCGCGCGTAGCTTCGCCCACGGCTCATCCGGCCCTTGTCGGCGACGAACTCGATGATGTCCACGAACTCGCGGCCCCACCACGTGCGCCCGAACGATCCGCGCTGGGACCGTGCCTCCAGCCCGCCCGTCACCGGTCGACGCTTGCCGTACTGACCGAAGTGGGGCCCCGGTCGCCGATTCGTCATTCGCCCACCGCCTCGTCGCCGAGCCGGAGCAGTTCGCCCAGTTGTTCGGTGCTCATCTCCGTCACCCAGTTCTCGCCCGTCCCGACGGCGAGATCGGCCAGCTCCTGCTTGGTGGCGATCATCGCGTCGATCCGCTCCTCCAGGGTGCCGACGCACACGAGCTTGCGCACCTGCACGTCCCGCCGCTGACCGATCCGGAACGCCCGGTCCGTGGCCTGGTTCTCGACCGCCGGATTCCACCACCGGTCGAGGTGGACGACGTGATTGGCCGCGGTGAGGTTCAAACCCGTCCCGCCCGCCTTCAGCGAGAGCATCATGATCGGCGGCCCGTCGTCGCCCTGGAACGAGGCCACCATGTCGTCGCGTTTCTGCTTGGAGACGCCCCCGTGCAGAAACGGCACGGGAGTACCGAACCGCTCCGCGAGGTACGGGGTCACGAGGTCGCCGAATTCCCGGAACTGGGTGAACAGCAACGCCTTCTCGCCGTCCGCGACCACGGAATCCAGGATGTCCTCGACGAGCCCCAGCTTGCCGGAGCGGTGCTGTCCGCGCCGCATCACCGCCGACCCGTCGCGCAGGAAGTGCGCCGGGTGGTTGCACACCTGCTTCAGTTTCGTCAGGGCGGCGAGGACGGCGCCCTTGCGCTTCATCCCCTTCTTGTCCTTGATCTGCGCCATCATGTCGTCGACCACCGCCCGGTACAGCGCGGCCTGCTCCGCGGTGAGGTTGGCGCGGACCGTCATCTCGAACTTGTCGGGGAGGTCGGCGATGACCGCGGGATCGGTCTTGACCCGGCGCAGCACGAACGGGGACGTGACCGCACGGAGCCGGGCGACGGCCGTCTCGTCCTGCTCCCGCTCGATCGGCACCACGAAACGCTTGCGGAACATCGCCTCCGAACCCAGGATGCCCGAATTCGCGAAGTCGAGGATCGAGCGCAGTTCGTCGAGGCGGTTCTCGACCGGAGTGCCCGTCAGCGCGACGCGGTGCGCCGCCGGAATGCTCCGCGCCGCCCGCGCCTGCGACGTCTTCGCGTTCTTGATGTGCTGCGCCTCGTCCAGAACGACACGCCGCCAGTCCTGCTCCTTCAGGTGCGCGACGTCGCGGGCCAGCAGCGCATACGTGGTGATCACCAGATCGCTCTGCGCAACGGCGGCGGTGAACTCCGCACCGCTCAGCCGCTGCGGACCGTGGTGGACGAGCACCCGCAGCGAGGGAACGAAGCGCGCCGCCTCGCGCTGCCAGTTCCCGACCACCGACATCGGACACACCAGCAAGGTGGGCGTGGGCGCCTTCTCGTGTGCCAGCAGCGCCAGCAACTGCAGCGTTTTGCCGAGACCCATGTCGTCGGCGAGAACGGCCCCGAGGCCGAGGCGGCTCATGAACACCAGCCAGTCGAGCCCCCGCTTCTGGTACGGGCGCAGCGTCGCGTCCAACCCGTCCGGGGCCGGCACGTCCTGCGGCTTCGTGTCGCCGTCCAGCAACGCGGCCGCCCAGCCGGTGGCCGTGACCTCCTCGACGGGAAGATCGGACAGATCGTCCGCGATCAGGTCCTTCAGCAGGTCCACGATGGCCCGGTCGCCGCTGGCGTGCCGCTCCGCCACGTAGCGCGCGGCGCGGGAGAGCACCTCCTGATCCGCCCGGACCCACTCACCACGCAGCCGCACGAGATCGCTCTTGGAGTTGACCAGCCGATTCATCTCCGCGGCGGTGAGCACCGTGTCGCCGAGTGCCAGCTCCCAGTTGTACTGCACCAGCTGGTCTTTGCCGACGGCCCGGTTCTCCGCGCTCGCCGGAGTGCTCGGCGAGCTCACCCGCAGACGCATCGACGGCGACGCCACACTCCACGCCCGCGGCAGCAGCAGGCTGATGCCCTTCTCCTTCAACGCCGCCGCACCGTGCCCCACGAGGTCGATGACCACGGCGGTGGGCAACATCAGGTCCAGGCTGTCGGGATCAGTGGGAACATCCTGCAGTCGCGGGTAGGCGGCCACGGCCTCCGTCAGCTTGCGCACCCCGATCTGCAGGCGACTCGCCTCCGTGCGGTGCAGCGGAATCGGCACCGGCGCTTCGCCTTCCGGACGAAGACAGACCTCCAGTCGCCACAGCACCGTGTCCGGGTCCCAATCCCCCTCCACGTCCACGTCTTCCGGCTCGAGGAGCCGCAGCACCAGTTCGGGCTCGTCCACCTTGAGGCTGTCACGCCACCCGTCCAGCGAGCCCGACAGCTGGGCGGTGCCCTCGGCGAACTGGTCACCCCGCACGAGCGCGTCGATCAGCGGATGATCCACGTCGCTGCCGGAATCGTCCGGGTGCCTGCGTTCGAGGACACGGCGGGCGACGGGGTCGGTCAGCTCGGTGACCATGTCGTCGAGCACGGCCCTGGGGGTCGTGCCGTGACGCTGGACCGGCGGCATCGCGACGGCCAGCTCCGTGAGCCACGCACGCTGCCGTTCACCGCCGAGCAGCCGCCAGCGCGGCCACCAACCGCCCTCCGCCCGGTGCACCTCGGGCACCACCCGCCCGGCCCGCGCCCACCGCTCGACACCGCGGGCGACGTGGGCGAGGTAGCGCAGATCCCCGGCGACCCGGGGGTCGCGGGCCGACACCGACAGCAGGAACTCCGTCGCATCCGGTGGTGCGAGCGCGACCGCGGCCCACTCGAGCATCTCCGGCCCCGACGGTGTCGGCGTCGGCACCTTCACGTGATGCCGGAACTTCCGTGCCAGCACCCGCCCGACCGCATCCGTCGGCTCCGGGGCGGCCGGATTCCGGTCCTCAACCCACAGCATGAGACCCGATCCCGGTGTCCAGAGGCCGTGCAGCATGCACCCATCCAAGCAGGCGCGACCGACAGCGCGTGAAGTCCCTGCTCGAGACATGTAACCCTCGACGATATTCCACCGATGAACGAGTTGGCGGCTGTCCACGCCGGTAACTCACCGGGATCGCTGCCGAACGTGATCGCAGTGATCGGAGGAAGTCGAAATGGACATGGAACAGATCTTGGAAGTTCTCGTTCAACTCATCCAGGTCCTCGGACCGTTGATGGGTGGTGGCGGAGGCACAGGCTCGCTGGGCTCCTGAGAAATCCGCACGGAGGCCCGCCGGAAGATTGTCGCCGGCGGGCCTTCTGCCTGCCTGAACCCGGAGTCCCGATCGTGATAGGACTGTGGGCGTGAGCATGGCATACGGCTTCAGCGAGTACGGCGGCCCCGAGACGCAGCAGTTCTTCGACGTCCCCGTTCCCTCCCCCGGCCCCGGACAGTTGCTGGTCGCCGTCCACGCGGCCGGCGTGAATCCCGCCGATTGGAAGGTGCGGGCGGGCACGCGCAAGGACACCGTCCCCGTCACCCTTCCCGCCGTTCTGGGCCGGGAGGTCGCCGGTGTGGTCGCGGATGTCGGCCCCCGGGTGACCGGCTTCGCGGTCGGCGACGCCGTGTTCGGCGCGACCGCCACCGGATTCGGCGGATACACCGAGTACACCCTGCTCAACACGGCCTCGGCGGCGCACAAGCCCGACCCGGTCTCGTTCGCGGACGCGGCCACGCTCCCCGTCGCCGCGGGAACCGCGTACGACGCGCTGACCACCCTGGACCTGGCGCCCGGCAGTCGGTTGCTCGTCGTCGGTGCGGGCGGCGGCGTGGGGGTGGCGGCGCTGCAGTTGGCCGCGGCGCGGGACGTCACGGTGATCGGCGTCGCGAGCGAGAGCAAGCGGGAGGTCGTCGAATCGCTCGGTGCCACCTGGGTGGCGTCCGGAGACGGACTGGCCGCACGCATACCCGGCCCGGTCGACGCCGTCTTCGACCTCGTCGGCGGTGACGCGCTCGCCGAGGCCGCGCGGGTGGTCGCGGATCCGGCGGCGATCATCAGCGTCGGCGACTCGCTCGCCGCGCGCGATCTCGGCGGCTCGGGAGTGGAACGGCGTCGAACGTCCGCGGTGTTCGCGGAGGTGGCCGCACTGGTGGCGGACGGGACCCTGGACCCGCGGGTCGCCCACCGATTCCCGTTCGCACACGCCGGTGACGCTCTCGCCATGGTCGAGTCCGGTCACACGAGCGGCAAGGTCGTGATCGAGTTCGGTTAGCAGGTCTGGCTTTCACCCGTTCCGAGGTAGATGCTGGAGAGACGTAACTGCCGGACACTCGGGAGTCGGTCATGAGCATCCTGATCCAGGTTCTCGAACAGGGGTACGCGCTCACCACTCCGTGGGAGCAACGGAAGTACGCCTTCGTCGATGCCACGCACATCGTGACGATTCGACTGGACGGACAGTCGGGCGTGTGGCTCGACGGGATGAAACACGGTGAGGCACACAGGCTTGCGGTCACCCCCACCCCCAGCGAGGCGATCTTCTTCCTCCTCCGCACCCTCGACCTGCTCGCCGAGTGCAGGCAGAGCGGAGGTTCCTGGGTGATCGGCCACGACGGCATGCACCTGTCATCGATCGCCGCTGTGCGCCTGCCCTTCACTTGACCTGTCGGGGGCCCGGTGCATACTCCCGGTGGTAGGGGGAGATGGGTCGAGCGCCGGGGGACGCATGAGACTTCTGTACGTGGCCGTGTGGCTGGCGGCGATCCTGGCGGTCTGCGGTTGCGGGGTGTCGCTTCTCGACCTCAGCGGTCCCGGCCCTGCGCCGGGCAGTCCGCCCCGCGCACACATCGAGGAGTTGCTCGGCCGGGTCACGACGGTCGAGTCCCGCCCGCACCCCGGCGGATACCAGCGCGGCTGCTCCGGCAAGGAGTTGTGTGTGTTCGGCCCGGCCTGGACCGACGACCAGGACGCCGCGGCGGGTCACGACGGGTGCGACACCCGCAACAACGTTCTCGCGCTCGATCTCCGCTCGGTGGCGTTCCGCGACGGCACCCGCGGTTGCGTGGTGCTGAGCGGCGTCCTCGCCGATCCGTATTCCGGCGAGGTGCTCCAATTCGACCGAGCCGACGCCAAAGCCGTTCAGATCGACCACGTGGTATCCGTCACTTCGACGATATATCCCCGAATAAGCCCAGGTCATAGTGTCATCGACATGCCGATGACGCCGGAACCGGTCGTAGGTAAGCGCGGCATCGAGGCATTGCCCTGGCCGATGGGGGCCGTATGACCGCCGTGTAGTTAGAGCGGTCTGAGCTGGGCTATTTCGCGGCGGAGTGTGAGAT